>CANRDF010000005.1 GCA_947629255.1 uncultured Bacilli bacterium | reverse complement strand
ATTTAATTTTGCAAATTCTATTTTATTCATCTAACCACCTCATATCCCCTTTTTCTCAAAGCATCACAAATTGGTTTGAAAGTATTATCCTCGGTGTTCCACATGTTTTTATAAATACAATCTCTTATCTCTTTTTGTTTTTCTTTATCATCAATTATTTTTTCAAGCCGATTATAAATTGCTCTTTCTTTTCCTCTAACACTTCGATAATCAACATAATCATCATCTTCTATTTCGAATAGTTCCATTTCTAAATATTGAAATTTAATGATGTCTTTTAGATTAATTTTCATCTAACCACCCTAATTCTTTGCATTTGTTATATATTGCTTGTAACAATTGAACATTTATCGTGTAAGGCTTATCATTAAGAAAATTATCGTTTTGATGATGAAAAAATTGTACATCTTTCATAGAAAAGTCAAATATAATTTCTAAAATAGATACTCTGCCAAGTGGAAACACAAATTCCTTAACATAAGATAAATATTTTTCATTGTTAGTTATTAATTTATATCCTAAATCTTCCAATGTAATATCTTTATTCATTATTTCTTACCTTCTTTCTTCAATTCTTGTAATTTATCTAAACATTCTTCTACTAAATATCTTCTTGCTTTTACATAACGTTTTTCAATATTATCTTCTTCCATTTTCTTTAATGTTTCAGTTTGCTGTCTATATCTTTCTTCAAACCATTTTTCAAATTCAATTAAAATATTATTGTTTCTTTTCAATTTTAAAATCTTATCAAGAACTTCTTCACATAATTCTGTTCCTAGCAAATCATTTACTTGTGTAAAATAACCATAGATGATGTCATAATTGGCTTCTGCTATATCTAATTTTTCTTTTAATTCGACAATTTCTTTTTGTATTTTTTTAACATAATCTTCATAATACATTGTTTTTCCTTCTATAACTTCATAATAATTAGATTTAGTCATTTTCCACATCTTTCTCACCTTCTCTTTTCAGTCTCTTTCGCAAGAGTCTATTTTTAGTTCTATCTTTTCTTTTAGTATGCCAAATATCGTCAAAAGATAAATGTAAATAAGATTTGTATAGTTTATTTTTTAATTTTCGGATTCCGCGTTGCTTTGAATGATAAGACCTACTCATCTTTGTATTTCTTCAAATCGATTTTATTCAATCTTTTAAATATTTCATCTAAAAGTTGCCCGTTACTAAAATATTCAATTCCTTTATTTTGATTTTCTAGTTTTTGTGTTTGATTTTTTAATTGTTCAATTTGAGTTTTTAACATTGCAACATAATCCGTCATCATAATTGTGGCTTTTCTCTCATCTTTTAACACTTTAACGATAAATTCAGCAAGTTCTTTATTTTCTACTTCTTTTTTAATTGTTTCGTATAAATCCTTTAATGATACTTCACCATTTTTATTATTATCAATCATTATTTCCATTTTATTTTTCCTCCAACTTTTTCCCGTGCTTTTCTAAAATATTCATAGCAAGTTTATGTAAATGTTCCGCAGAAGCATTACCTTGTCTATAATCTTCATGTTCATATAGTCTAGATAATAAGTTTTCTTTTAAATCTTCTATATCAGTAAGAATGCTATCTAAAATCATCATATTACTTGCTGATTTATTGTCATGATAAGTTTCACCATACCAGCTTGTATCTCCTATTTTATTTTCTAAATATTCTAATAAGTCAACTTTCATCTTTACTCTCCCATTTTCCTAAACTATCTATACAATATTTGTCAAAATCTTTGTAATCGAATATTCTTGGAATATTTTTTTCTTGCAAATATTTTTCTTCCATATCATTAGTGAATTTCATGTATTTAACATTAAAGTGTACTTTAGGTTCTTTAAAATCGTTAAAATAATCTTCATCAGTATATCCCAACGATTTTACAAATAAATGTAATCGCTTATTTTCAATCTTTTTCATGTTTATAATCCCGTTCTTTTTAAATTGCTTAAAAATTCTTGAATTTCAGCATTAATAGAAACATTTGTTAAAACAGACTTTATTTTATTTTCTAAGTAAGAATCGTTTTCCATTTTTTCAATTATGTGTTTTTGATTTTTAATAAGTTCATTGATTTTATCTTGAATTTTGCAAATGCAATCAGACGTTTCTCGTGTATCTAAACACATTAATGATTCTATATCTTCCCATTCATCATCGTTTTCTTCTGGTATAGTCTCAACTGGATAATCTAAATTAAACATCAAATTATAATCATCATTAAAAAGTCCATAATAAGGTTGAGCAATTTCTTTATCTGTCGCAGGCTTTCTAAAATAGTTTTTTTCTTTTTCATCGTATTCATATATCAAATCAGTGGCAGGGTCTTTTACTTTTTTAGGTGCTTCATCATCTTTAATAAGCCCTATTAATTCATACATTGTAATATATTGTTTCATGAAACCTCCTAAAATGGTAAGTCGTCTGGATTAACTTCTGAAGCAAAACTGTCGAATGGATCTTCTGTTATCTCTGCAGTACTCTGCATAGTCTCTGCAGAATCTGCAGAGGTAGGTTCTCCATATGGTGGTGTTTCTTCTTTTGGTTTCCTATCTAAAAACTCCAGCTCTGTTACTTGAATTTCTGTAAAATACTTTTTCGTCCCGTCATCTAGTGGTTTTGATGTTACTCTAATCTTTCCACTTATACCTACCTTGCTTCCTTTTTTTGTATATTTATTAATGTTTTCAGCTAGCTTTTCCCATGCAAAGCAATTGATGAAATCCGCTCCCAAATCATCGCCATTTTGATTTTTTCCTCTATTGATTGCTATTGTAAATCTTACATAAGCTTTGCCGCTTTCTGTATATCTTAGTTCTGGGTCTCTTGCTAATCTTCCAATTAAAATTACTTTATTCATATTTTTCCATCTCCTCTATCATTTCTTTTATTTCTTTATCTTCTAAAGTTTCAATTCCTAAATTTCTTGCTTCTTGTACTACTCCGTCAATAAAAATTGACATTTCTTTTGAATTGTATTTGTGTGTTGGTTTATAAACCATCCAACTCACATAAGTGTTTCCTTTAAAATTTATAATTCCTAATTTTTCATAATAGTCAGTGCAAGGTTTATCACCATATATTGTTAATTCTGCCTGTCGTTGTCCATAATCCTTTAACATTTGAAAATGAACTTCTTCTTTTGATAACCTTAACCGATTTGCAATTTCATTTTGTAATACCCAAGAATAAGCATTTGCATTCAAACTTCTTTTGTTTCTATGCTTATCAATCGTGATATCATATTCCATGGTTTTATCAAATTTAAATAAGAATTGTTTAATTTCTTCAATTGTACCTGTGAATGTCTTCTTTTCCATATTAGTCCTTATTTAATTCTTGTATTTTAATACTTTCTACTGGTGCTTGATGACATTTTCCTGTAGAATAAAATCCTACTCTTTCTCCATAACTAATTTTCACATTTTTTCCAATTAGATTTTTAGCGACTTCAGCCACTTCTTCATTTTCAATACAATATTTTTCTTGTTCATTTTCACTTGTTTTTATATATAATGCTGTGGTACCAAAAAAGTTTTTATCTACACTCGTTACTATTCCAACTGTTGTTCCACTACTTTTATCCACAACAACAAATCCAAGTATAAAAAACACTCCTACAAATACATAAAATAACCAATACATACCGCAATAAAATTTAGCATCACTCCATGGGGTGTTCCAATCAATAATTGCTAGGATTATAGTTATAATTCCTATAATAAAAAGTATTACATTTATTATAATTAAAATAATATCTAAAAAATTCATATTTCTACCTCTTTCTTACTTTCTTTTTCTTTAATATTTGCTTTCCCATTTTTCACAAAATAAGTCATACAATTCATTAGTTTTCAACCAATTTATAAAATGATCTATTTCTTCACCTATGTTCATTTTGATATCTTCTTTTAAATAAACTTCATGATATATATTTAATTCTTGAAGTTCTTTTCCTTCTTTGTAGTTATCGCATATTAAGTATTCAAATTTATTTGCTTCAGGACATATTTCAAAGTAAACTGGATGCTGATAGCTATCTTGAAAGTCTCCTACATCATAACTACCTTTGTGCTTGTAATCATAAATAGTTCCACATTTAAGACAATCTAACCGTCCATACAATACATAATTACCTGTTTTTGTAGTGATATTTTTATATAATTTAACTTGGTAACAACCATTTTTAGTTGCATCATAGTTATTTATCATAAAATCTTCAAATTGAAATCCAGTTTTTATTGCCTCTGTTTCTTGCATTGGTTCTTTGGAAAGGACTTTTTTAAAGTCCTCCAAATTACCATATTCATTATTTAAACTAATTGCATATTTCCAACTATTTAGAAGGCTCGGTGTTATCAGATATTTCTTTTGTTCCATCTTCTTTAACCTCTTCTTCTTTCTTTTCATATTGTTTAGTATCTTTGTTCCAAACCATTCCTAACTCTTCAATTTTTAATTTAAACTTATGCTTTAATTCTTTTTCAGAAGTTAAAATGTGCTTTGCATTTTTGATTGCATTCATGACTTCTTCAGTATTTTTTTCAGTCATCTTTTCAATCATTGGAGATACTTCATTCATAACTTTTTCATAATCTTCTTTTTGACTTTCAAAATACTCTGTTTCTTTTGAAATGTTCTCGTTTACCTTATCAAATAATTTTGTTAAAAAGTCATTTTGAATATTTGGATTCTCTAAGTCTGGAAGTTCAATAATACCTTTAATTCCGTGTGTTCCTTTTGCATAATAACGTTCGCAGTTATCAAAGCCAATAGTTCTTTTACCATTGTACATTTCTATAAATCCGCCTAGATCCATTGGCTGCCATACATTATCTTTAGTACTTCCTTCTACTAAAATTCTCAACTTAGTTGCTTCTCCGTCTTTATCTTCTTTTGCATGGAAGATTACTACCACATTTTTATTTAAAGTGTAAAACGCATAATCCATTAATCTTTGAAACTCTTTTCCTACAGCTCCATAACCTTTAATAGACAACGTTTCACCATCTTTTTGACCGTTTTTACTATCTTGCTTAATAACATATGGTTTCATTAAGTCAAGTAGCTTTCCACCTGTATCAAATACTAAAGTTTCATAGTCACTTAAATCACTTTTTAAATCTTGTAATAGTTCTTCATATGTTGCTGGTTGAGTAAAATCTTTTCTATCGTTTGCTCTTACTCTGTCTACACCTCTATCTACATCAATATGAAGTGGTTTTGGTGCAGATAATGCTAAAGTAGTTTTTCCAATTCCTGGAAATCCCGCTAATAAAATTCTAATTTTCTTTTTTGTTTGTTTCATTTCACATGGTTTCTTTATCATTTAATTTTCCTCCTCATATAAATCTACTAGAAACACCTTTTTATCTGTGATTTCTTTACCTTCTAAAAAAACTTTAAATTCTTCTAAATAATCAAGAATTTCTGATTCTACATCATCTAAAGCTGTATTTTTTGGAAATTCAATTTCTAAGTTCATTTTAATATCTACTTTGTAATTCCATTTTTTCTTCTCATGCTCCATTAATCTTGTACTCCTTTAACTCTCAATTTCCCTTTTTCTATACCGAGCTTTTCTTCTAATTCTTGAATAGTCATTTCTACTGTTTCATTTTCTTGTCTTTCCCATATTGTTTCTAACTTAACAGGACGTTCTACTTTAACAATGTCATATTCAATTTCGCCATCTTTATCTTTTAAATTGTTATCAAAATAATCTATTTCTGCCGTGTACCCCTTAAAAAAATTTTCTTTAGCTGTTTCGCAATATATTGATTTGTCACCTTTTCTGTCTGTAACAATATCTCCTTCTTGTAAATCTTCTTTTGTAAAGACAATGTTTTCTATGTCGTCATATTTTAAAATCCAAATATCATCTTCATTTTTATTTTTAACGTAAAAGCAATCTTCCAAAACTTTATTTACTTCAATGATTGTACCTTTCAAGTAGTCCATTTCTCCACAAACATCCCAACTGTCACCATGTCTATTTTTGATTTTTACCTTCATTCCAGGTCTAATGTTTTCTTTATTAAATTCCATTTTCCATTCCTTCCTTCTTCATTAAAAATTTTTCATAAGTAATTTTTATTCTTGCTATGCAACTAGCTTCATATACTGAATGCTTTGGCTTGCTATAATAATGTCCGCAATAGGAACATAATTTTCTATCTTCACCGCTTGTGAATACATTTGGGTGACTGCAATGTGGGCAATAATATTTTAATTTTTGCATTTCATCTGCATATTTAGCAATTTCCTTATTCATAGTTCAAATTCCCTTTCTATCTTTTTAGTGATTTGCGATATCGAGTAGTAGTTTTATATAAAAAGACTTGTTTGCCATACCTCTTTATATAAACTCTCCAAAGTTTAAAATGCTCATATTCTTTTTCAAATTCATAAATCAAACTACTTTTCATTTAGCTTCTCCTGTAAAAGACGAATTGTTTCATCTTGATTAATCATGATCTGTCTTGTACTTTTTTTATAATTTGTAAACTCTCGTTTGATTGAGGATATTTCTCTGTCTTTTTCAAGTAGTTTTGGTTTTAAAAGTTCATAATTACTTTTTAGCTCTTGTCTACTTGCTTCTGACTTTGCTAGTTCTTGTTCTAATTCTTCGACTTCCATTTTCTAACTCCTCTCTTAAATCTTTGATTTCTTTATTAAGTTTTTTAATTTGATTATTCCTTCGAACTAAAAGTTTGGTGTAATAATCGAGTTGTGTACTTCTTGCTTCCTTTTCACCTAAAAACTTTTGTAACTGTGCACCGTTAATAGCTTGTGCCTCTTCTAGTTTCATTTCTAAAGTGTTATTTCTTTTTCGCAATGTTTGATTTTCTAATGCCAACCCTAACTTTGATTTTTTCAAAAAATTAAACATTATTTTCCACTCCTTTCTATTTAAATTTTCATATTGCTTATGAATGATTTTGCAACTTCTGCTGATGGTGGTTTCAAAATATGCTCGATACACTCTTTTTCCCAATTTCTATCTGTTTTCTCATGAATAAATAAAAGTAATTTTTGATATCTTAATTCAAATTCTTCATCTGGCATCGTATATAAACTTCTTTTATCTAACTCTTTCCCACAATATTTTTTTGTTTGCTTAAGAATGTATCTTACACTGGAACATCTATCAAAATGTTTTTGATATACTTGTTTGTCATTAAAACACCGATTGCAAATAGAGCACCAATAAACTGGTTTTGTAAAATCGACTTTGTCTTGGATTTTTCTTAAGTCTCTTATCAAGTAATCAAGTGTTGGTGGTTGATATTGAAATTGTTCCATTGCCATACATTCGTGAAGTCTTTTGTTTACATCTTCGAAGTCATATTGATATAGAATTTCATACCACTGTTTTACAAACGCATTTGTGTCTTTAACAAAACCCTTATAATTTAAGTCGATTAATCCTACTAAATCTACTATATTTTCTTTACTCATAATTTTCTTTTCCTTCCTTGATTTTTTCTTTCATTTCTTTCAATTCTTCTTGAACTGTCTTTTTTTTGCTATAGTTTTTCTTCGAATTATCGTTTTGTTCTTGCCACCTTCGGTCTCTTTCTTCTGCTTGAGTGACTGTTTCAATATTTTCTTTTTTGTAATTAAACAAAATTCTTTCAATGTACTTTACATTAAAAGCACGTGCAAGTTCTGCTTGTTTAATTGCATATCTTGTAAGTTCGTTATCTTCCCATTGACTAATAACTTCAAATTCACTCCCACTTAAAGTTCTTCCAAAAACGTTTTCGATAAATTCAAATAAATTCTCTTGTGCGCGTTTTATAGTAGGAGTAGTAGTAGATATATTTTTATAATCATTATCATTATCATTATCATTATCATTATCATTATCATTTTCATTATCATTTTCATTATCATTAGGGTTGTTTTTTAACCCGTTTGGTTGTTTGGGTTGTTTTGGTTGTTTTAATGCGTTTTTATTTCCAAGTGGTGCACCGCCTTTTTTCCCGTTATTTCGGTTTGTTTCGCACTTTTTTGTATATTTGTTTTTGTCAATAACCAATTGGTTGTTTATGAAGTTAAAGGCAATTTTTATGTCATCTTCTAAAACAACCTCTTTTTCAGTTGTTTTTGAGTTGTTTTGTAGTTGTTTTTCAAATAGTGCTCGAAATAATCTTCCCAACTGCTCATTATTTAAAGTTTTGATAGCCTCATATTGAGAAAGATAAAAGATTAAACTATCTTTATTCATATAACACCATACCCATTTCACTCCCTCCCATTTTTGACTTTTTCAATTAAATTTGATATAATTTAATTGAAAATTTATTTTTTTAAATTTTTTATTTTGACTGTTTCATTGCGACTGATTCAGTCATTTTTTGTTGATTGTTATAATTTTTAGCACTTATTCTCATTCCCTCTAGTCCAACGATAACTAAACTTGCAAGAATGAAAATTATAAATGCTTTTTCAATTACATCTTTAACTTCTTGTTTCAACTTCAATTTCTTCATTTTCTTTCTTCCCTTCTATTCCCATAGTTTTCTTTTCCCAATACCAGATTGGGATTTTTGCACTAAATATAATTTGATTTGGATATTCTCTTTTTAACTCATCATTTAAGTCAGCTATAATTTTGTAGCATTTATCCCTTGAATATCCGGTGAATTTGGCAATTTCTTTTGGTGTATAGTATTGCATAAGTTTCACTCCTTTCTTTTTTTGACGTTGTGGATTTGTTTTCTTTTTTTAATTGACTATCTTTTTCTACTCCTTTAGAATATTTAATTGGAAAGGAGTGTGTCATTACATGGATATCAACTATGAAATTAAAAATTGTCCACACTGCAATAGTAACGATATTGGAGTTTTAGGTAACGAGAATACATGCTATGGATTAGTATGTATTAAAACTGATAATGATCAAGTTACTCCAAATTTAAATAATTTTATACCAGTTGTAGCAACAGTATGTAGAAATTGTGGACATGTCGAATTAATTCATATTAATTCCAAAACAGTTCCTAAAAGATAATCTTTTGAAATTAGATATTCTCACTATCTAATTTCTTTTTTTCGGATAATTATAGTGCCATCACAATTTACTATAAATTTGTTTGATTTAATTGTAATTACTTCCATATTCTCTCTCCTTTCTAACTATCATTTGGTGATGTTTCTCTTCTCCTAGATACTCAACAAGAGATAAATGAATTGCTTTTTATCAAAACACATCTATAATTGGTATAGAAAGGAGATGATTTTGAGAAGCAGTTTTTATTAAAGTTGTTAGAAATGCTTGTCAGCCCATTGATAAGTATTCACATAACTGTTATAAACAATTATGGTTCAAACAACTCTACTAATCAAAACAAGTCTTAAGATTTGTTTTGATTTTTTTTATTTATCCCTTATTGAATATCTAGGATTTCTTTTTTTATTAACTATCATTTGGTGATGAATTGTCCGTTTTACTGACATTTTGTATTAAAAAAATATCATCATTTTTATAATTTAGTATTTCTTTTATCTTTAAAGCAATTTTCAGTGGTGGGTTAATTGTGCCTAATTCATAAGCATTATAAGTAGAACGTCCAATTCCCAACATTTTACTTATATTTTCTTGTGTCAGTTTTTTCTTTTTTCTACATTTTATTAGAATGTCTCTCATTTTTTTCCTCCTCTCATAACTGTATGTTATCATATTGTCCGTGATACTGTCAATACTTTTTTTAAAAAATGTTTGTTTTAATGTCAAAAATGTGCTATTATATTGACAACGAAGGAGGTTGGTAATGAAAAATAATGTTTTTGCTGCAGAACGCAAACGTTTAGGATTGACTCAAGAACAACTCGCAAAAAAATTAAATACTAGTAGATCTAATGTTGCAAATTGGGAAAACGGTCAAAATATGCCAAGTTTAGAATTGTTATTTAAATGTTCTGAAATATTTGGTTGTGATGTTGTTTATTTGGCTGGATATCAAGATGAAAGAATTAAAGCAGATAATAATGAGATTCCAGAATATATTGATGATAATGAACCAATCAGATTTATAGATGATTTATGTTTTGACAACGCAAAACCAGTTGAATTGTCACATCAAAATGTAAAAATTCCAGTTTTAGGCACTATCAAAGCAGGTGTACCAATAAATGCTCAACAAGACATACTTGAATATGTTGATATACCAGAAGAATGGACTAGAGGTGGAAAGGAATTTTATGGATTAAAAATAAGTGGCGATTCAATGGAACCGAAGTACAACGAGAAAGACATAGTCATTTTTGAACATACTGATGATTATTCCATAGCTAATAATAAAGATTGTGCTGTTATGGTAAATGGAGATGATGCTACGTTTAAAAATGTATCTATATCTGAAGCAGGACTTACACTTATACCAGGTAACCTAAACAATAGCGATGGTTATAAGCCAACATTTTATAGTATAGAACAAATTGAAAAGCTGCCTGTGAAGATAATTGGAATTGCCAGAGAAAAAAGGACTAGATTATAGTATGAAAGCTATATTTACTATCTTAGCGATTTTGATAATCATTTTTGCTATTATAAATTTTAAACCAAAGAAATCAAAAAAGATTATGAATTATAGTCGCAATGATAAATTTGAAAACAGTTTATATATAGCTGAAGAAATTATCAATTATGAATATCACTTTTTTGGAAATTATTTTAATAACTCCCAAGTAATGGATTTTATAAAAAACACAAATTATAAAGATAGATTTAAATACGTTATAAATTGCTGCAATAAAGAAAATCCGAGTGAATGTGAGCTCTTTTTGCTAGCTTTAGCATATAATCGATTAGGATCGTTATATAATGATATCACTATACATTATATAAATACATATTTATCTAGTAAAAACTTTTATGATAAACCGCTTAAATATACTACAAATGATAAAGATATCTTAGGCTATCAAATTAATTTATTTTATAGTATTTTAGCCATGAAATATGATGAAAATTTAGAATATGATAAAGCACTATCTTGTGCAATGACCTCTTTATCAATACCGAGTGAAAAAAGATATTTCCAACCGTATTCTCTAATAGCACAAATTTATTATCATAAAAACAACATTGATGAAGCCATAAAATATTTAACTGACGGTATAAATGATAAAAATTTGAAATATAAAGAAGATTTAAAAAAAATGATAAACAATTACAAAGAATTTGAAGTGCTTGGTAAAAAATATGTATCAAAGAACATTAAAAGACCAAGATATAATTTACAAGAAACATATTTATATGATTTAACAACTGGTGAAATATTAGAAGAATAAAAAATCCCCTACTTGCTACGAACAAGTAAGGGTACGGAGACATAGTCCCCTAAGAAAAACCACAACGTCAATTGGAGTTTCTCTATGTCTCCATTATACTAAAAAAAATAATTAAAGTAAAGAATGGAGAGATTAAAAATGGATAAAAAAGTTTATAGAAATACCAAATATCCTGGTATCAAACAAAATATAAAAAATGGAAATTATATAGTCGACATGTTTATTGATGGAAAAAGAAGTTCAGTATCAACAATAGATGGAAAAAGAAATGGTGAAAAAATTCTTGATATTAAAACAGCTAGAAAAATTCAAACTGATCCTACAATTCAAAAAAGATTTTCCTACTCTATCAATAACAAAACGACTGTAAAAGAAGCTTTTGAAAAATACATGTATGACTGCAAGTATAACATGAATTTAGCTGAACGTACCTTATTATGTAAAAGGTATATTGGTCAAAGTTATTTAATTAAGAAATATGGTAATAAAAAAATTTTCTTAATAAACAAAGAAGATATGTTACAGTTAAAAATTGAAATTGATAAAAGAAATAATACCTCTAGCAGTAAAGTATCTACTCTTCGTGAGATTAGAACATTTTTTAATTGGTTAGTTAAAAGAAAAATTATTGATGAATCACCTTTATTAGAAATCAATCAATTTCCAAGATCAAAAGTTATTCATCAAATTTGGACGCCATTAGAAGTAGATAAATTTAGAAAGGCTTGTGAAGAAGATTTTGATGCCAGTGATTTATTAACATCTTACAAAGCTAGACTAATACATCTTCTGGTAAATTTAGACTACGCATTATCAGCTAGAATTGGTGAAGTAAGAGCATTACAATATAAAAAAGTATTAGTTGATAGAAAAGCCATTATGATTACTTCTAATATGGCAAAACATTGTATCATTTCCGAAAGAACCAAAACTGATAATTCAAAAGATATTTTAACTGTTCCACAGCAAATTATTGATGAAATATTAGAATTTAGAAAATGGTGTGAAGAACACTTTGAAGTGGAAATAACACAAGAAACGCCGATTTTTTGTAATTTTCAAACAATGAATCCATATAGTGATGATTTAATCAATAGAGTTTTTTCTAAATACCAAGAAAAAACTGACAATCCTAAAATGGTGATATATAATTTAAGACATAGTGGTGTTGCACTTATGCAAGAATTGGGAGTGCCTTTAGATGCCATTCAAAATAGAGTAAGGCATAAAAATATAAAAACCACTATCGACACTTATGGTATGGTAAGTGAAAAAACAAAACAAAAAATCGTTGAAGATATATCAAAATTTTTCTAAAATTGAGTATTTTGTGAGTAATAAATTTTATGAAGTACGATAAACATTGATGTTTTAGACATATACGGATTTTCCGACCCAGAAACCATTACTATCAAAACTTATAAATGCTGGATGAGTGAGCCATGACCCAATTGTACTTCCTTTCTTTATTATGTCATTCTTTGTTACAAATTGAATATTAATAGATTTCTGCTGATTTAATTCTGTTTTTTGTGTTGAATCAGCTAATTCACCTAATTGTTCTTGTGTTGTAAATTGATTAGTTTCGTATTCTCCATTCCAAATTTGATATTCATATCTTGGGATCCATACAAAATAACTTTCAATATTTTCTTCGGGTATAACTTCCCCTACTTCATAATCTTCTTTCGTTCTTAATATAACTGCATTTGCCCATTTCTGTTTCGAATAATCATACCATTTGCTTGTTAAATCTGCTTTTAGGGCATGACCATTTTCTTCATCAAAAGTAATGGCTACTAATTCATTTCCAAGATCTGGTATTGGTCCTATACTGCCATCTTCTGCATTTAATGTGCTATCTACATAAAGTTTATCAAAGTATAAATAACATTTTGTTTTTGTCGTTGTTATATTTTTTAAATGGGCTTCCCATCTTTCGTTATCCCATGAAATATTACTTGATTGATTTCCCGTTGTCATATCAATACATTTACTTTTTTCTGTATTAAGTGTATATCCAGTATCTTTTGCAGGAACTTTTTTATCTATTTTACCATCTACATAAAAAGCAAACTCTAAGTCTCCCATCCCTTGAACCTCACCATTAATAATATTTTGATTTGTTTTTACTTCAAAGATGGCAAACGTTCTATAAAGTATGACTCCACTTACTAACAAAATACATACTATTGTAAAAATGATAATTCCAACTAAACGTAGTCAATGTGACTACATTTTTTATAAATTTGCTATGAAATAATTATAAAGAGTATTACATTAATGAATGTTTTTTAAAGAAAGGAACATTGTTTTGATGAAAATTTATGAACCAAAAAATTTTAATTTTAATGAAAATATAAATGAAACAATTGTAAAGAATATTATAAAATATCGAAAGGAAAAAGGCTTAACTCAAGAAGCACTTGCTCATTATGCAGATTTATCTAATGAATTTGTAAGACGTGTAGAATCTACAAAAGGAAAAAGAGCATATTCTCTATACTCTGTTTATAAAATTGCTAAAGTGTTAGATGTTAGCATTGATAAGTTGTTTGAAGAATAGTTTTTTTCTACTTTTGAATTATAACAATAATCGCGGTTTTTATATGTGTAACTCGTTAGTTGAAAATTCCACTTTTTTTGTGTATTATAAAAGCACAAAGGAGTGAAAACAATGTGTAAATTAGGAGATATTATAGTAGTCAAAGAATTTAAAGATAAAAAGGGTACAACCGTTCCAAAACATTCTTTTGTAGTCATAAACGATGAAAAAGATTTTATTGAAGGTTTTGAATACGATTTTGTTGCCAATGTTATGTGTAGTTTTCATGATGAAAAGCACAAAAAGCATAAACTTAGTATTGAGGGAAATTTGGAAATAAAACCCGAACAAATTCATGGTGAAAATATAAATTCAAAAGGTGGTTACATAAGAGCAGATGAATTGTTTTATTTCAACAAAAATAAAATTGAATACAAAGTTATAGCACATATGGATGATGAATTACTAGATGAGCTTGTACAATTAATTATTAAACTTCACGATAAAAATAAGGAACGAAGTGTTATTGCAAATCTATAATTTGACAAGCATCTTACAATTTGCTAGAATATGTTTCAATTTCTTGTTGTTGCATTCATATTTTTTGGATATAATAATATTAGAATATGAGGAGGTTATTGATATGGGAAAAAAAGAGATTACTAAATTTCCAAAAGGTTTTTTTCAATTGAAGAGGCCAGCAATAACTACTAGCGAGGCTTTAAAAGATGTAATTCCTTTTAAATGGGAAGAAAAGAACAAAAAACAAATTGTAAAGTTAGTAAAGAAAAAAGGCTAATTTTTACAAAAGGAAAATACTTTATGATATTGTTTGAAAAATGACATGTTTTGTTAGGCATTTTACAAAGGTTAGTTAATGACTAGCTTTTTTGTTTATAAAATATTGAAAAGAAGAAAGCTTAACTCAAGAAGAACTTACTCATTATGTTGGTTTATCTAATGAATTTGTGAGATGTGTTGATTCTACAAAAGGAAAAAGAGCATAATATCTATACTCTGTTTATAAACTGCTAAAGCATTGATAAGTTGTTTGAAGAATAATTTACTACATTATTTTTTAGGCTTTAACTTTAATACATTTTCTTTTTGAAATGGAATAAATCTTTTTTTCTTAAAATCAGTTAATGCAAAAAATATATCAAAATAACAAGATGGCAATTTTCCATCATCTCGATAATCATTAAAAGTTCTATGGTTGCCAAATTGATCAAAAAGCTCTCTTCCACTTGTTTGAGGAGAAGTTTCATAAACACCAAAATCTTGTGAATGATCCAAAATATAATTGGATTGAAAAATCATTGGTATTTTTTCTACCTCTTTATATGTTAATATTTTAGGAAAATGAAAATATTCTAAAAGTTTGTCAATACAAAATGCATAATTTGTAATAACAATTTCAGCTTTTAAACATTCTTCATCATTTGTTAAATTCATAACAGGATATTTAGGTGATTGATATAATAAGTCATTTGCATATTGCTGTTCATCTAACGCAAAAACGATAATTCGATGGCTTTCTGACTCCAAAAATGAAAGAGAATAAGCCAATCGAACATTATTTTCATAAATCCATGGCTGAGAATCAAATTTTCGTTTTATTTTTTCTTTGAATACTGTTGGAGAAAACATTAATAATCCTTTTGGATAATACTCTAAAAGGTCTTGTTGAATTTTAGATAAAATACCTATCATGATATCTTCTCTTTTTATTTGATAATCTGTTGTTACCATAGTATGCGTACCTCCATTTTTCTCTATTTGTCATTCATGCTTTCATCCAATTTGATTCTTAGTCTACCATTTTTTATATTAATGAGCAACTGCTTTTTATAAATTTTTAAATAAAAAGTGTTTCAAATGATTTTAATTCTTTGTCAGAGTAATTCCCGGTTTTTCTAAGAAAATTTATCAATGGTTTTGGACTATCTTGTAAAAAATAATTCAAAAAAGTAAGGCAAAATCTTTCAATAGAATTACCAGAAATTTTATGGCTTTCTTTTAGATATCGAAATGCTTCTTCGACATTGATTTCATAATAATAAAATTCTACGTTGCTTTCGAATATTGTTTCTTTGGAAATCCATTTTTTATAAGTGGATTTTTCTGTTACAAAGTTAATAATGATTTGAATTCTAATCACGTTTTCTTTTTGAGAAATAGGATTGTAAGAAAATAATGGACAATCATTGATGCAACATAAAACATTTTCGTTTTTCATTCCAATTCTCTCCTTTCTGCATGACATTAAATCACAAAAGGCAAGAGAAATGCAAATCAAAAAAAGCTCTATTTTGGATCATTTTCTTGCAGATTTTGAAAATCTGCTTAGCAAATTTTGAAAATTTGTAGGGTTTTTGGTCAAAAAATGCAAATTTTGGCACTTTTGCCCATTTATTTTGTCGAATTATGTCCGTTTGAGTCTATGGATGTCGAAAGTCCAAGATTTTACTTGTTTTTTTGCTAAAAATGTATAAGAAAACACCAGACTTTCTATCTGATGTTTTATGTTATTCATGATTATTTTTTTTCTCTTCGATTTCAGCTTCTAATTCTTCTTTTGTCATTTTGGAATAGCCTTTAATTTTTAAATCTTTTGCTTCTTCTCTTAATTTTGAAAGAGTTGGTGCATCGCCAATATTGAAATCATTTTCATTTTCGATTTTTCCTGTGCGAACAAGTTCATCAATTTGTTCTTTGGTGATGGTTTCTCTTTCAATTAAGGTATTACTTAAAAGCATTACTAAATCTTCATTTTCTTTTAAGATTTTCTTTGCTTTTTCATAACATTCCATGATGATTTTACGAGCTTCTTGGTCGATTTCTAACGCAACTTGATCAGAATAATTCTTTGTTTTGTTATAATCTCTTCCTAAGAAAACATTTTCACTAGAATTTGATTCATAACGAATTGGTCCTAAATCACTCATACCATATTCGGTAACCATACTTCTTGCTAAACTTGTTGCATGCTTAAAGTCGTCGCTTGCTCCAGTTGTAATATCATCTAGGAATAACTCTTCGGCAGCACGTCCTCCTAAACCACTGGTAATCATTGCAAGCATTTCATTTCTTGTGTATCTTGTAATGTTATCTTCTTTAGGAGTATAAGCTGTATAACCACCCGCCATTCCACGTGGAACAATGGTAATTTTTTGAACTTCCATGGCATCTTTTAATTTTAATCCTAAAACAGCATGTCCTGATTCATGAACGGCAGTTAACCATTTAATTTCATCACTAACTTTTCTAGATGTTTTTGCAGGTCCCATTAATACACGGTCCGTTGCTTCATCAATATCTTGTAAAGTAATTTCTTCTTGGTTTTTACGAACAGCAAGTAAAGCAGCTTCATTCATTAAGTTTTCAAGGTCTGCTCCTGAGAAACCTGAAGTTCTTTGAGAAATACTTTTTAAATTAACAGAAGGAGCTAGGATTTTATTTTTAGCATGAACATTTAAAATAGCTTCTCTTTCTTCGGTATCTGGTAAATTCACAGTCACTTGTCTATCGAAACGTCCTGGACGAAGAAGAGCTGGGTCTAAGACATCTGGTCTATTAGTTGCAGCGATGATAATAATTCCTTCATTTGCTCCAAAACCATCCATCTCTGTAAGTAATTGGTTTAATGTTTGCTCTCTTTCATCATGTCCTCCACCAATTCCTGACCCTCTTTGACGACCAACAGCATCAATTTCATCAATGAAGATTAAGCATGGAGCATTTCTTTTTGCTTCTTTAAACATATCACGAACACGGCTTGCTCCAACACCAACGAATAACTCAACGAAGTCTGAACCACTGATATAATAAAATGGAACGTTTGCTTCTCCTGCTACGGCTTTGGCAAGTAAAGTTTTACCGGTTCCTGGAGGACCTACTAATAAAACACCTTTTGGAATTCTTGCTCCAAGTTTTTGGAATTTTTTAGGATTTTTTAAAAAATCAATAAGCTCGGCAACTTCTTCTTTTTCTTCTTTTAATCCAGCAACATCTTTGAATTTGACTTTTCCACCATCACTAGATAATTTAGCACGACTCTTTCCAAAGTCCATACTTCCTTTATTGGAATTAGCCATTTTCATGAAAATAAAGTATGTTGCGCCCACTAAAATGACTAAAGGTAAAATATTTATTACGATATAAAGCCATGATACACTTCCTGGATCTGGATTGGTTTCATATACTTTTAAGTTATTAGATTCAGCATATTTAACAATACTATCCATCTCAGCTTCGACCACAGTTGCTTTAAATTGTTCATTTTCTTTGTACGAATTTAATTTCCCTTCAATATAGAAAACGCTTTCTTCTCCACTTGGAGTAATTGTGATTTCCGTCACATTCTTATTCGCTATCTCCGTCATAAGTTCGCCTGTAGTTATTTTATTGGTTACTGTTCTACTTAAATTTAAAACAGATAATACACCAAAAATGACTAAGACTAATATTAAATACGGAAATAAGTTTTTCATTGTATTTTGTTTTGTTTTTTTCATTTTTTCTTTCCTTCCTTTTTTATATACTTGTATATTATATCATAGTTTTCTGTTTTTTCTAAATCGTATTTTGATTTTTTCATACCTAACACCCACAGTACTGTGTTATTAGAGTCAATTAAAATTGGAATTTTATCTTTTTCTTCTTTTTCTAAGTGAGCATCTATGAATATATCTTTGAGTTTTCGACTTCCATTTAGGTTTTTCACTTCCATTTTCATCCCTGGTTTTCGTGTGGTTATATATAATGGTAATTTGATATCTTTAGAGTTTAAATGGATTTCATAATTACTTTTCATAGTGTATTCTTTTTCTTTTTTTATCACACTTCCATCTGGTAATGTTACAGTATCTTTTAATTCTATGAAAAATGGTTCACTTTCTTTCTTATCTTGTAACCAAATGCTATTTTTATTCTTTTTTAATTCTTTCTTTTTTGGAAATGTAAGAGTATCTCTTTCTTTTTCGTTTCTTATCATGTCTAATGCTAAAGTTGTATGTTTATCAGTAATCTTTTTTAAATCTTGTCCATAAACTTCCTTAAAATAATGTTTTAGAATTCTTTTTTGTTCTTGGTTGGATTTTTTTAAGAATAATTCTTTATTGATTTTGTTATCTTCTATAATGTTTTCTGTTTTTTCTTCAAGCAATTTTTCACTTTCTAGTAACGTATCAGAAAATTTTAAAAACTTAGAAATATATTTTGGTTCCTCTTCTTCCAAAAAAGGAATGATGGTATGACGAATTCGATTTCTTAAATAATGATTGCTTTCGTTCGTTTCATCTGTAACATAAGGAATATTCTTTTTATCTAAATATTCTTTGATTTCTTTCTTGCTTAAAGATAACAATGGTCTTACTAATGTCACACCATCCCAAGTACTTATTCTTTCAATACCCGCATATCCTTTTAAAGTGCTTCCTCTTAGAATCCGCATGAAGATTGTTTCAATTAAATCATCGCCATGATGGGCTGTGAATAAGTAGTCTCCATGATGTTCTTTCATGACTTTTTTCAAGAATGCATATCTTTTCTCTCGTCCTTCTTCTTCTGAAAACTTATTGTTTTTGTAATTTTCAATTTTATAAAATTCACATGAAATTTCAAGAGTGGATAAGTACTCTCTTACAAACTGTTCTTCTTTCTCATTTCCAGCTCTTGTATTATGATTCACATGAGCGCATAAAATACGAATCTTTTTCTCTTTTTGTACTTCTTGTAATAGATGAAGAAGATACATGGAATCAGGGCCGCCTGAAAAAGCTACCACACATAAACTATTTTCTTTTAACACACTTTTTAAAAAAACGCTTGCTTCTTTCATACATCACCTTTTAAAAACAAGTCTATTGTATATCATTCTATGTCGTTTTGCAAGAGTTTTTTAGCACTTTAAAGTTTAGAGTGATAATTTTAATACCCTTTCGTTGCACCTTAATCCATTTTATACGTTAGAAATACTTTATATTAAAGGATACTCAGTATGTAGTTTTCACAGAATCAAAGTTTTTGTTTGGTCAATTTTACACGAAATCAAGATTTATTTTTTGCATATTATACACGAAATCGAGATTTTTTATCTTACCAATTTTACACGAAATCGAGATTTTTGCAAATTTAAGATGTTTTTTTATGTAAAGCACCTTCTCTTATTTTCACATTGGCATTTAATTCTTCATAAGCATTCGCGACTACAATAAAAGCATTCGGGTCAATAATTTCTATTCCTTCTTTCATTCGATAATAGTCTTTCGAATGAACTCCACATATTATAAGTTTGGCTTTCTTTTTTGAATATCCTCCAACAGAATCGACAATCGTAACATCATAACCGTTTTCCGTTAAAAATTCTTTTATCTCTTTTAATTTTTTTGAAGTAATATAAAAGACTCTATTTTTATTTATTCCTAATTGAGTTTGATTGGAAATTGTACTAATTAAAAATAAAGCAATTAAAGCATACATCATGCTAGTAAATCCAAAGACTACAAAACTACAAAGGACAATAAAGCCATCAATATATAAAATAGATTTTGCCATTGGAATTTTAAAATATTTCTCGGCCAACTGATTTAGTATATCCGTTCCACCTGTTGTAAAGTTTTGACCGAAGACAAGTCCATAACCAAAACCACTTAATGTCCCGCCTAGAATTGCAACGACCATCGGGTCAATTTCAAAAGTAATAAAGCTTGAGATATTTGAAAATAATTTAATGAATATTGGTAATAGAAGGGCACCCATGACTGTATTTTTTGTTTTTTCTTTTCCTAAAAAAATGAAACTAATTACTACTAAAACAATATTGGCTATAAAAATAAATGTACTTTCTTCCATACCTATTAATTTTCTCACAATGATGGCAAGTCCTCCTACTCCTCCTGCTACAATTTGATATGGAGAAAGAAATAAATCATAAGTGATTGCCACGATTAATACACCTAGTAACACGATTACATAATTTTTTATTCTTTTTTTCATACTTATTCCCCTTTTAATAGAGATTCTAATAATGGTAGTATTTCTCCATTTAATACTTTATCTGTATTACTTGTTTCATAACCATTTCTTAAATCTTTAATGAGTTTATATGGTTCCAAAACATAGTTTCTTATTTGACTTCCAAAGTTGATATCGGAAAGTGTTCCTTTGAGTTCATTTTGTTCTTGTAATTTTTTTTCTTCTTCTAGTTGATAGAGTTTACTTTTTAATAGTTTCATGGCTTGTTCTTTATTTTTTAATTGGCTTCTTTCTGTTTGACAAGTAACCACTATTTTAGATGGAATATGAGTAATTCGAACGGCAGAGTTTGAAGTGTTTACGGATTGGCCCCCAGCTCCACTGGAATGATAAACATCGATTTTTAAATCACTTTCTTTGATATCAATTTCAACATTTTGGTTGTATTCAGGAATGACTGAGACAGATGCGAATGAAGTATGACGTCTTGCACCTGCATCAAAGGGAGAGATTCTCACAAGTCTATGGACTCCTCTTTCATTTTTTAAATAACCATATGGATAATTTCCTTTAATGAGGATAGTTGCACTTTTGATGCCGGCTTCTTCACCTTTTTGTTCTTCAATGACTTCATAAGTGTAATCATATTTATCACAAAACATTTTGTACATTCTAAGAAGCATACTTGCCCAGTCACAAGATTCTGTCCCGCCTGCTCCTGGATGAATTTCTAAATAACAATTTAAAGAATCATGTGGTCCATTTAATAATGTGGATATTTCAAGTTCTTCTAATTTATTTTGAATCTCTGTTAATGATAATGTGGATAACTCGCTTTCTTCTAACATATCACAAAGTTCTAAGTTATCTTTTATTTCTGTTTCAATGTTTTCTACTTTTTCTACTATTTTTTTTAAAGATGTTAATTCTTTGTTTACTTCATTTGCATGGTCGATATTGTTCCAGAAATTAGAATCCCTTGTTAATAACTCGAGTTCACTTATTCTTTCTTTTTTCTTGTCTAAGTCAAAGTGACCTCCTTATATCTTTTATTTTTTGTTCCATTTCTTTTAAAGATGTTTTTAATTCATTATTCATAATTATCACCCTATCTATTTCTATTTTATCACAGGTTTCTCATTTTTTCTTTTTTTTCTAATTTTTTTCATAAACTATATTATATATATATAAGGAAAGTAAAACTTTTTTTCAAAAAAATAAGTAGCTTTTCATTTGCTACTTAACTCGTTTTCTTTGTAATGGTCTTGGTACTATACTCTTTATTTCATATTCTTCTTTTTCTACAGAAAATTTTTCTGTTAAAATGACGTCTTCTTTATTTGTATACTCGTAACCTTCGCAGTATTCATTTAATGGTAAGATATGGCCTGTAAATTCAGCCCATGAAGGAATGGTTGGAATTTTTTTAGTATCTTTTGGTGCAAAAGCCATTTCAAAATATGTTCCTGCTTTTTTTATTGTTTTTCTTGTTTCAGGTATTCCAAAATTGTTAGGATTTATTCCTACTATAACAGGTACGATATTGGAATAAGTAATCTCCACTTTATTTGGAAGAATATATTTACTATCGACAATTGTATATTCTTTAGGATATGCTTCTGTTAAGTATTTCACTAGACTCATTTGTTTAGTCAATGTATGTTCAAAACCAACTTTTCTTTCCATAATGAAAAAAACCTCTTTTCTTTAAGTACATATATTATAACATTTGCTTTAAAAATGCAAGTTTTTCTTGACAACAGGGGTAAAGTATACTATTATCATTATTAGAAACAGGTCGTTCTACAAACCGGTCTAATAGTTGTTTTCAACCATACCGGTCGGGACGACTTGTTTTTTATTATGCGTGAAACGAAAAAGTAAATTCCAGTTTCAGAAAGCGAAAAAGAAATGTAAGAGAAACGTCCAAAATAAGGGCGTTTTAAAACGAAAAAAATGTTTGAAAATAAACAATAAATATAGTAAAATACAAAATGAATTAGAAATTCATCCACAACGAAAAGACAAAAGGTTATAGAATTTTTTAAAAATGTAAGACTAAATTCCTTTTGTTAAATTATAAGATAATGGAAAAATATGGGTGTTTCTAAGTATATAATAAGAACTATTTTTTCTTATTATGTTTAAGGAGATAAGGTTTTAGGACAACCTCATCTCTTTTTATTTCTTTCATATGAAATAAATCTAAAATAAGTTTTCCTCTATCTGGATGTTCAAGGGTAGAATACATAAATACAAAAACTTCATAAGGTGTTTTATCCTTTAAAGATTTTCTAGGAGTAGAATTGATATGAGAAAACATTAAGTCTAAATCATCTTGAGTTATATCTGACATATCAATCTCATTCGGAATAATATCCCTAATATAATTATGAGTATTTTCTACATGAGGTTTTTGAGAAGATTGATAAGCATCACAATAAAACATATGAGTTCTAAATTCGCCAGTTTGAGAATTAGATTCAAATAAATCTATTTTTTCAAACTCAACACCTCTGTCAGTTAAAATTAAAGGAAACAGTTCTCTATATAAATCATGCCCAAGTTTTTCTTCCAGGGTATCTAAAGTTTTAGACATAGATTCTGAAGTTTTATTTTTATGTAAGAAACCAATCATGAGGCCAGAACCTTCAAAGTAAAAAGTTTGAATATAAGGACCTGATTGAGAATTTAATACAGTATCCATTTCAGTAGTAGGAACTTCAGGATTTTCTTCTTTAAATGCAAGATAATCTTTATAAGTGTGATTTACATAGTTCGTAGGTTCTTTTCTTTTTTTGTATTTCTTTTTAAATTGTTTTCTGTTCACTTGTTCTTTTAAAGAAAAATGATCAATGTCATAATCTTTAAAAACACCCATTTCAATATAATTATAAAGAGTTTTAATACATTGTTTAATTTCCTTATGAGACGATTTAATTTGGTACAAAGATTGTCCTTGATCTAATAAAGGTTTTAAAATATGAGCTAATTCTTTTACTTCTATAGTAGTCATATTAATACCTTCACGGAAATCAACTAAATCGTTTTTATATTCTTCATCAGCAGAGGTGGCATAATAAAAATATTTATCTAAATGACATTTAGGAATATTAGGACACTTATTACAAGCACCAGGAGATTTATCTCTTTTATTACATTTTATTTCTTCATAACGAGAACATTGTTTTTTACAACCACCACATTCTTGTCTATGAATGCAAATAGATGGATAATTAAATTGGTTCCTAGGTTTAAAAATACGATGCTTTTTAATTTCTTTTGCAACAGTAGTAGGATCTTTTCCAATCGTTCTAGCAATATCAACTTTATTAGAACGATTTTCAATTCCAGTTTGAATAATTTTTCTTTCATCAAGAGTTAAATGTTTATTATAATGGATTTGTTTTGACATAATAAAATACCTCACTTTCAAAGTCGAAACACCCATGTGAGATATTATACAAATGGAATTTAGTCTTACAATGTTTTTTGCTGGAATTCTGTGTAAGACTAAATTCTTGATGAGTATATTGAAACTGGAATTTACTTTTTCATTTCACGGTTTTTTATTATGTATTTTAAAATTATATTTTTTCTTGACAACAGGTTTAAAGTGTATTATTATCATTAGTAGAAGTAGGTTGTTCTACAAACCGGTCTAAGCGTTGATTATCAACTCTACCGGTCGGGATAGCCTGTTTTTTAATGGCATTTTCTAAACTATATATTCTTTGCAGTCTAAAATGTTTTTGACTATCTTCACTTTTTACAACTGTATCAAACTCAACAATATATTTTTTTCCGTCTATTTTTATTGGTGTAGCATAATAATCCCAATTGAGATTTTGATATCTTCCTTTTCTTTCATTTGCAGTTGCAATTTTTATTCCGTTTTCGATGATTTTATCTAAATTTGCAAAGACTTCCATATGTTCTGCTATTATTTTCTTTTGTTCATTATTTCTAATTGTTTTAGCAATACTTTCTTTGATATCGCTGTTGGAAACATAAATGATTTCATTATTATTTTTAAATATTCTTTGTCCAATTTTACCAAACATTTCTTTTGCTTGATTAAAAATTGCTACTTGTGTTAGTTTTGTATAGTCTATGGAATGGATTTCTTTATCTTTTTTGATTTCAATATTGGTTTTAAAGTGATTTTCTAGGCTTTTGGCATAGTCATAGATGGCATCACTAATATTGGTGTAATGATTTAAATTTTGTTTTTCAGTTATCATCTTTTAATTTTTCTTCTAACCAATTCATAGTTTCTTCTAACACTTGTTCTCTATTTTTTCCTGTATCCACAAATTTTAAACAGAATTTTTTTGCTTCTTTTTTTAGTCTTTTGCTTTCTGATAGCCAAGCATTTATAAAATAAGACATTAGAGCATCTCCATTCATACGGGTCCAGTCATGTTCTGTATCGTGTTCTCTTATGTTTTTTAAAACATCTTCTGGTGTTTCATTTGGATATGCTAATACAATGACTATGATTCCATGTTGTTGAAGATATTTACAGGCTTTTAATGGAAGTGTATTGCTATCTAAAACATAATTTAAGTCTGGTTCATATTCCATAGATTGTTTAAAAATAAATGCTTGAAGTACTTTTGTCATTTCATTTGTTGCTTTCATTGTTTCTTCATATTCAGCTTTAGGCATGATACGTATAAAAGTTTGATGAATTGCCTCCTCTATAATATCCTCTTGAATTAAATTGTAGTTAGGATACTTTTTTAAAATCATTTTGGTTAGTGTTGTTTTGCCAGCTCTTGGAACGCCAACAATAATAATATTTTTTTTCATATGTGACCTCTTTCTTTCTCTTTTTAAAAAAGATTGAGGCCTACTCTAACACAGGTGGTATGTCGAAACTTGTCGAAAAAAGGGAGATTTATTAAAAATATACAATTTTATGAAGAAATTATATTAAAAATGACTTTTTTATTAAATTTTGTTACAATAATTTTAGGAAGTGGTTGTCGTGAAGTGTAAGTTATGCGGTTATAAAAATGTAAAAAAAGCAAATTACTGTGAAAAGTGTGGAACGTTATTTACAAAAGGAGAAAAAGAGACGGCATTGAAAAAAGGGTTTGATGGTTTTTTAAGAAAGTTGCATCATTACTATGAGACTCTTACTTTTCATTTTATTACCGATCGTTTATGGTTTAAAATTTTGTCTTTAGTCATTTTAATTGGTTTTTGCTTGTGGATTTATTATGGAAAAAATGATACCTTAAAAATAGAAGATAGTGAAGTTTATTCCTATCAATATAATAAAGATGAGAAAGAATATTATTTGTATATTACTGAAGAATATTTTGCTCAGTATAATGGGAAAGTTCCTTTGAGTTTATATGTACCTAAAGGATATGATACGTTGTATGTCGGACTTTTTAATGAAAACAATGAACTGATATCAAAAGAAGAAAAATCAAAGACAAATGAGATTGTTGTTGATACTAACACCAAAGGAAATGGGTATTATATTATCTCATTGAGTGAATCTTTAGACAAACCTTTGAAAGTTTATATTTATTTAGGAAGTGAATCATAATGAAAGATAATATTTGTTACTGTGTTTATTGTGGAACTGAAAATAAAATTTCTCAGAAAAAATGTATAAATTGTCATAAAAAACTTCATTTAAAAAAGCATGAAGTTCTTGATTATCTTTATGACCGAATAAAAGATGATATTAAAGGAGAAGGAATAGAAAGGTTTTTTTCGATATTAGAAGCTATTGTTCGACATTTTTGGTATGGAACTGTTATTACTCTTACCGTTGCAATTGGTGTTATCACGGCTGTAGTTCCTCCGAAAAACAAGAATGAAACTGTAGAAAAGCCTGTATTTACTCCACTTTCGGAACAACAAAGGTTGCTTGGATGTTGGAAAGGTGAAACTAGTTATTCAACCAATTATTATAAATTTATGGATACAGAAATGGTTGATTACTATTCTCTAGAAGGAGATTATCAAAACAGAGTTTTCATTCCTTATTATATTGATGTAAAAGTTGCTGAAGGAAGGTTACGACATTTCTTTGGCATTGGAGAAATTCCTCCGGATGAGATTAGTGGGCTTGATATGGTTTGGATTAGCGATGATGAATGGCATGGAAATTTAGATGATTATACATATGAAACAAATACAAGAATTTCTTGTGAAGAATTTGATGAAATTACAAAAGATATTCCTTATACAAACGATTATTCATAAAGAATATATTTTCCTTTGTATATAATTGGAAATTCTTTGATATTGGCAAAGTCTTTTGGTTTTACCATGCATGCTTGCTTTTTAAAATCGTATACTCCAGCGTCTGAAAGTAAAGAGGCAACAAAGAAACTACAAACAAAGTAGTTTTTTCTTGCATTTGGTATGCCCAAAAATCTGGTTATCATGCCAGCAAAATCATATTTAAATTTTTCTTCATGTCTAATCATATATTTAATTCTCTTTTTTATTTTGTAATATTGCTTAGGCGTTACTCTTACTTCATAAATGATACATTTTGTTTTTTGAAATTTTTGGAAAAAGGCTCCTTCTTTTGTTTCAATGTTAAAACCTGAGATCAGAAAATTGTTGATATTCTTTCTACCAAAGCTATAAATTTCTTTACAATCTTTTTGAAGAGATATTCCTACATGGGTATATTCATAATGAGTAAACCATTGAATTAATTTTGAGGGAATCGTGTATGTATGCATTAGAATAATATAAATGTTCATAACTTCACCTTCTCTATTCTACATTTTAACGAAAAGAATTTGCTTATGCAAGTTTTTTTGATATAATGAATGTGTTTTAAGGAAGTGATTGTATGCGTTATAAAAGAGTGGAAGATGCGAAAGATATTGTAAGTGAAAGTCCTTATTATGTAGAAAATCCAACACAGTATAAAAATAAATGGAATGATGTTTTTCAAAACCATCACCCTATTGTGATTGAACTTGGTATGGGACAAGGAGATTTTATTATAGGTATGGCTAAAAATTATCCTAATATTAATTTTATTGGAATCGAAATGTTTCTTTCACAAATGGCTCATGCGGTACAAAAACTCGAGAAACTTCATTTACCTAATTTAAAGTTGATTCATATGGATGCGAAAGATTTAGATACAGTGTTTGGAAAAGAGATTGATACAATTTATCTTACTTTTTGTGATCCTTGGCCTAAGAAACAAGATGAGAAAAAAAGATTTACTCATGAAGGTTTCTTAAGAGTTTATGATAAGGTATATAAAAAAGATAAACATCTAATTCTAAAGACAGATAATAAAGGGTTTTTCCAATATTCTTTAGAAAGTTTATCTCAGTATTGGTATGTTTTTGATAAAATTAGTTTGGATTTACATCATGAGGAACGTTCTATTCCAAATATTATGACTGATTATGAGAAGCGTTATTATGTGGAAGGTCGACCTATTTATTATGTGGATGCTAAGTTTATGAATTAGTATCTTTTTCGTTTTTTTAATTAGTCCTTTAAGCACTGTATTTATTGACTTTTTTTACTTTCTTGGCGATTTTTCGAGGGTAAGTCATTTAAAAAGTAAGATTTTTAGTTATCTTACTCTTCTTAATAGATTTAATTTTTGTTCTTCAAACGGCTCTGGAAATGATTCAATATAATCTTGCCAATTGGCAAAGTTATGATGATATTCTAAAGATGGAGCATTATATGTACCTAAATTCATGACTTCAGTGCTTTTCTTCTGTGTTGGATTTTGTAAGTCATCTAACATCATAATGCTTCTCGTTGTAAAAACAGGATTTTCTGAATAAAGATTTCCAAAACTTTCTTTTACAAAAAAATACTCTTTATTCTTGGCATATCCAAGAGCTAGTTCTACTGCATTGTCTGTGTCTTCTATTTTGCTAAATGCATAGTAAAGTTTTTTGTCATTACAAACAATCTCACTTACAAAAAGTTCTTGTCCCGAAAGAATGCTATTTGGTATAAAATTTAATGGTTGATAAGTCACTCCATCAATGGTAATGGGAGCAGAATGACGATCGCCAAATGTTTTATCTGTATCCCAAAGCTTTAAATCGCCTATTCCTAACAGAATAGAATCCGTAGATGATATTTCTTTCTTCATGATTTTTTACTCCTTTTGTCTGTACTTTCCTAAGATATATTGTTTTGATTCTTCCTCACTTGTTTCAAATGCTTTTTCAAAGTATTCTCTTTGTATTTTATGATATTCTTCTATTGAAGGAGAACTTGTTAAAATCACTTGATTTTCTTTTTCAAACTCTGTTTCTTTTTTTGCTTCTATAATAATTTGATGAGCACTTGTTAAGCTTTTATAAAGCACTACCTTTACAGTTTGGTTTGATTCCAAATTTAAAATTAAAAATTTTTGATTCATTTTATAGGCATTAAAGTTTCTACCCACGCAGTAAAAAATTTCTTTATCTTGGGCATCATCTTCTAAAAATTTAGTGATGATTTCACTTTCTATTGTCTCTTCATTTTCACATAAAAGTTTTCGATTTTCTTCGGTATCTAGTTTCTTTAATTCTAAATATTCTTTTACATCTTTTGTCTTTTGAAGCCATTCCAATCTTAATTCAATAATTTTTAGCTTTTTTCTTAAATCTTTTTTCCTTTTTAATTCTTTTTGCAATTGTTTTAACCGTTCTGAGTTCATAACTGCTATCCTCCTATATCATTATAGCAGAAAGCCTTTAAAGTCTGCAACGAAAAAATAATTTTTCTTAATGTTTTGGCAATTTTTAATTTATTAATTTATTTTCACAGATGTAGTCTTTAAGCCAATTAAAAAGAAAAGTTATTATAACTTTCTTTAAAGGGATTGTTACATAAAAAACACGATTCCTAGTCTTGCGGCTCGTGCATTTATTGATTTATTTCTCCATTTGTCTTAACTTTTTTTAAACTATATTCTTTTATATTTTCTTGTAATTTTCTTTGTAAAAGATATTCTTCTAAACAGTACAATTTATACTCTAATAATTTTCTTGTATTGATATCCATTTTTCTTTTTATCAATTGTATTAAGTTGATACAATCTTGCTCTAATTCAGAAATATTTTTTTGTTCTATTTCTTCCTCATTAATTAGCCATGGGGTATGTAATAATTCTTTTATGTAAGGAATTGTTCCTTTCTTATCTTTATATAATATAACATAATCTTCATCTTGGTTTGTAAGAGTTGTTAAATAATATAATGTTTGCAATCGAGTATTTTTAGAGTTTTTCATCTGCTTTATATCTTTTAATTGAATTTCAACACTTATAATATCTGAAAGATTTAAGTCTTTCATTTTCTTTTGAATCCTTTTTTTAATGGATGGTGGTTTTTCTTCAACTTCACTTACTGTTCCTCTCTTTTTGGTGATTCTTATCATGCTTTTCTTCACTTCCTAAAGTATTATATACTAAATAATTTAGAATATCAAGAGTGCCAAAATTTATTTCAAAGTTTCATTATAATTTTCTTTTTAAATCTTGAAGAGCTAAAGCTCTTGCACTTACTTTATTTTTTTCTTCTGGGGTTAATTCAGCTAATGTTTGACCATTTTCTAATTCAAAAATTTCATCAAATCCAAAGCCATTTGTTCCTCTTCTTTCTTTGGAAATAAATCCATTTATAACTCCTTCTCCTACAACCGTTCTTTTGCCATCGTAATATACTATACAACATACCACTTTTGCACTTCGGTCATCACATTGATTTGCTTTTTCGATTAAAGCAGTATTTCGCGTTTCATCAGTTGCATCTTCTCCTAAAAATCTATGAGTTAAAACTCCAGGGAAGCCATTTAAAGCATTAATACAAAGTCCTGAGTCATCAGCGATTGTTTCCTCCCTTGTAATGTTATATATTTCTTTTGCTTTTTTTGTTGCGTTTCCTAAAAATGTATCTTGATCTTCTTCTACGTCAATATTAATATTTCTTTCTTTTAATGAATAGATTTTATAACTTTCTAAAATTTTTTTGATTTCTTTTAATTTTCCTTGATTATTTGTAGCTGCGATCATAACCACGCATCTCCTTTCAATGGTTTAAATTTATATTGTTGACTAGGCCGATAACCATTTTTTGATTTATTTTCTGTTTCTATTTTTTCACAATATTTTGTGATTTTTTTGCGAAAGTTTGATTTATCGACGCTTGTATCTTTTATTATTTCATATACAATTCTTACGTCTTCTAATGTAAACGAACTTCCTAAAAATTTAAATAGAATATCTGTATTGTCGGCATTACTTCTTATCTTTTTATAACTTATTAAAAGATAAAGAAGGGTCTTTTTTAATTCATTATCTTTTGTCACAATTTCATGAACATATTCTATATTGTTATTTTCTTCTATTTCTTTAGTTTTATATTTGAAACTAGATTCTCCAAATGTTATCCATTCATTATTTAAAATATTAAATTCTTTTAAGACATACTCTTCGGCTAACTTGCTTACATTTTCAATATTTGTAATAGCAAGATAAATAATATCAATACCTCGCTCATTCTCCATTGTATATACTTGCTCTAAATGAAACTTACTTGAGCCAATGATATTTTTTAAATGGGTTTTTAGCATTTTCTTCATGTCGCCTCCATGGAAATCTATACTGGGAAGCATACCTTGATGGTCTGTTAAAACTTGTATTTTTTTGATATCATTTTTTCTAATGTTTTCATTTTTTTCACTGTTTAAAACAAATAAACAACACACCATATTAATTTGCATATTCTTTTATCTCCTCGCTTATTCTTTGAGCTATACTATAAAGAAAAGAAGAAAACTTTTCAAAGTTCAAATATTTTGTTTCTCCTATTTCTTGTTTTGCTAAACACTCTAAATTTTTGGCTAATTTTTCTTGATCAATATCTAAATGAATGTCCTTTAGTATTTCCTTTAAAGAGGCAACATCTAAATTAAATTTTTTGATTAAGCCATAGTTGGTGACATCATAGTCTTTATAAATCATTTTGTTTTCAAATATTTTTAAGTCTGTAACATTATCTAGAATGTATTCTTCTAAAAAATATTTATCCAAAAGTAGATGGGTAAAATAGCCAAGTTGTAATTTATCGTTTAGATCAAGTTTTTGTTTAAAGAAGTCCATGTCAGGAATTAAGTAGTATTTTCCCTCAATTTTATGATGGCTATTTGGATGATTGACAATATCTGGTAGTAAATTTCCTTTGATAAAATCATTGCTTTTGATGTTTAAGGATTCGCTTATTAACTTGGCTACTACCATATGTCCGGCAATACTTGGCATCTTGGATGGCCTCCTTTACTTTTTGGACTTGTTCTTTTAAATTTAAATGAGTGACATCTACTAAGAATAATTTGTTTTCTAACATATCTCTTTCTTTCATATACTCATATGTTTCTTTGTAGAGTTCATTATATAGACTTGCTTGTAAATCAAACTCGCCTATTTCTTTTCTACTTAATACTCTTCGTTTTAATTCTTCAGCATCATTATTAATCAGGAAAAGGATCATACAATCTGTGTTTTTTAAATATTCATAATAGATTTGGGCTCTTTGTTCTATCGAATAATCAAATACCATATATTTAGATATAATCTCTTTATTTCTATCGTTACATAGAATACCTTCTTTTTTTAATTCTTCGATTGTTAATGTTTTGCCAACGGCATCCGTTCCTTCTAAAAATATCATGAATCACCTTTACCTTACTATGATACTCTCTCTTCCAGCACCTGTCCCAATAAATTTTACTTTGGTATGGGTTAGTTCTTCTATTCTTCTTATGTATTTTTGAGCATTTTCTGGTAGTTCTTCAAAAGTTTTACATTGACTAATGTCTCCAAAGTTTCCTTCAAATTCTTCATAGATTGGTTTACTTTTTTCGAGAAACTCTAAATTAGAATTGAAGTATTCTTCTCTTTTGCCAAGGTAGTCATAGGCAACACATAATTTTATTTTATCAAGTTTGCCAATGGTGTCTAAATGATTCATAGCAATAGCTGTGATTCCATTTAACATGATGGCATAGTTTAATGCAACTATATCAAGCCACCCACATCTTCTTGGACGTTTTGTTGTCGTTCCGTATTCATGGCCTAACTCTCTTATTTTATCTCCAACTTCGTCTTTTAACTCGGTTACATATGGTCCTTCTCCGACACGAGATGAGTAAGCTTTTATAACTCCATAAACTTCATTAATATATTTTGCTCCAATTCCTGTTCCTGTGGATACTCCTCCAATCGTTGGATTACTTGATGTTACAAATGGATAACTTCCAAAATCAATATCTAATAATGTTGCTTGAGCTCCTTCACATAAAATATTTTCATTATTATTTAGTGCTTTGTGTAACATTGTTGTTGTATCGACTACATAAGGTTTTAAGATTTCGGCATATTCTTTGTATTCGTTATAAACTGTTTCAAAATCTAATTCTGGATATCCAAAGGCAGCTAAAATCACATTTTTATTTTGAATGTTTGTTTTTAAATATTCTTTAAAGTTACTCCCGACAAAGTCTCCCATCCGAATCCCGCATCTTTCAAACTTGTCACAGTATGCTGGACCAATTCCTCGTTTCGTTGTTCCGATCTTTCTGTCTTTTCTTAAATCTTCTTGCATTTCATCAAATGCGAGATGATAAGGAAGAATGACATGAGCCTTATCACTAATATATAAGTTATCTACTTTATAACCATTTTCTTTTAAATTATTGATTTCTTCAATTAAAACTTTTGGATCAATCACAACACCATTTCCTAAAATAGCTTTGACATTTTCATTTAAGATTCCACTTGGTATTAAATGAAATGCGAATTTGTGGCCATCTACTTCAATGGTATGACCTGCATTATTTCCTCCTGAAAATCGCACTGCATATTTTGCTTCTTTTGATAAATAATCGATAATTTTGCCTTTTCCTTCATCGCCATAAAAGGCACCTAAAACAACGTTTACCATAAAAATTCCTCCTAATCTTATTTTATCAAATATTCTTCTGTTCTGCCAACTCTAAGATGATTCTTTTTATTTTTTAGACAATCACCTCTTTTAAATTATGTATGTACTTGATGATATCTTCTTCGTCTTCTACAAATTTGACTTCGATATTTTTGTTTAATTCTTTTGAACTTAATATTGGAAACCAGTATTCTCCTTCCACTTGATAGCTTGTAATATGAGGGTCACAGAAGATAACTATTTTTTTGTGTTTGAATGCGGCATATAATATTTCAGTTACTGTCGCGATGGCTGAATATTTTGTTAAGTTTGCCACGACTAAATCACATTTATCAATTTGTTTTAATTCTTCATAGACAACACTTTCACAAGTGGTTTTTCCTTTATGTTCTTTTTCGTAGTAAAACCCGCCGATGTACATCACATTTTTGTTGTTTTTTAATACGACTCCATCGGATGCATAAATCGTATCTTCGACATTTCCAACAATTTTACTTCTTAAATCGTCTTTTAACATTTCGGTGACATTTTCTTTGTTAATCAGTTCGTGCCTTACATGATATGTTCCAGAGTAAAATAATTTAATCATTTGCTTCTCCTTTTTTCATTATTCTTTTCCAATTGATATATGATCCCACAGCCATGAATGTCCAAACAACATTAAGGGCAAATAAGTATAGGGCTTGGTCTGGTAAAATGAAGTATTCAATTGCATAGAAGATGTCGTTTACAAACCAAATAATCCAAGTGTCTATTTTTTTCTTCATCATGTAATAAGTAGCCACCAAACTGGATACGGTTGTGAAAGCATCTAAAAGTGGAAGGGGATCATCTGTGTTTTTCAAGATTGCTGAAACACCAAGAGTACCAAGAGCCATTATCAAAATGTAAATAAGTTTTTCTTTCATGCTTGCACTTGTTATTTTGCTCGTCTCACTTTTGTTCCAAAGAATAAAACCAACGATTCCCATGACAAAATAAATACTATTGTTTACAACGTCTCCATACAGATGATTGATGACGGAAAATACAATAAGAAAAGCCATTTGTAAAATGTAAAATATCCAATTGCTTCTTTTATTTAACATGACCAATACACCTTGAATTAGACCTAGAACTGTTGCTCCCATTTCAAGAAACATGTTACCTCACCTCCTTACATATGGTATTTTACACTATAAGTTTGATGATGTCAATAGATTTATGGTAATTTTTACTATAAGTCGTTTAAACATTTAAAAAACAGCTTGTTAGGCTGTTTTTTTAGTTCTTATTTTGTCTATTATTTATTGCTTTTGTGTTTTTTTAATATTTTTATCAAAGCAATGATTGCAACGATTCCCCAGATCACTTGAAGTGTAAATGAAAACCAAGCATTTTTAGGAAATAGGCCTATGGCCATAAAAAGGGCGGCAAGAAAATTTAAAACTTGATACAATATTCCATTTGGAATTTTTTCAAGTGATAAAAGAAAATAGGCTATTAATACTAATACCATTCCCACCCATCCAAAAATATCAAATATCACTAAAACATTCCTTCTTTCTTACTTAATACTCTACTTCTATCATCAAAATCAAAATCCATATATACATATCTATCAAATGTATAATTCAAACATTTATTAATGCACTTTTTCGCTTTTTCAGATATCTCACTTATTCTCGCAATTCCATTTTCTGTTTTTACTAATGGATCAATATATCTTTTTTTGGATTTTATATATACACAATACTTATCTGGAATTTCTTTATCACTTGTTTTGACATCTAATCCTTCTTGCCAAGCTTTGAAACATTCGGAAATATTATATTCTTTACATTTTCTGATTTTATTAATGATCTCTTCTTCAGATAATTCATATAAATCTTCAATTGAAATAATACCAAGATTCGACATTCTCTTCATGATGTCTGCTAGTAATTGCATGCCAAATCGTCTTTTGTCATCCATGTAAAGAATGGATAATTCACTCATTCCTTCTACAAATCTTTCGGCTATTTCTAAATCTTTAAAACACATTTCTGGTGTTCCGTCTTCTTTTTTTACTATGACAATATTTGAATAGATCTTTTGTATTTCATCTAAATCCCAAAGTTTTTTTATTTGTCCGAGACCATTTGATAACGTATATTCAAGTCTATCAGCAGAAAGCATAGGCGTATTATTATCGGCAATTGGATATATATGATAATCATATACTTCATCTATCTTAATTTTATCTCTATTTAATAAAGACATTATTTCTTTGGATTCTAATATCATTTTCCTTGTTAAATCTTCTGTTGATTCTTGATTTTCGTGGTCGTTGTTCATAAAATCTATACAATGTTTAAAAGCAGGTGTTGATATGTCGTGAAACAAGCCAGAAAGAGTTTGCTTTTTATCGTGCGTAAAATGCCATATTACAAGGGCAACTGCTATACTATGCTGTAAACTTGAGTACCATAAATCTATGTGAAACATTTTTGAGTAATAAGTTCCACAAGAACAACTTATTCGGTCTTGCTTTTGCATTCTAGGTGTTTCTATATATTCTAATAAGAATTCTGGAAAATCTTCAGATAAAATTTCATAATATTTTTTTAATAATGGATTTAAAGTTTCTAAGTATTTTTTCATTTTAAACCTCCCACTTTTTTCGTGAAAATATTTTCTGTTTCCTAATATAACTATATCATATTTTTATATTTTATAAAATGTAATTCTTAAATTATTAATATATCTTATTAACTATTGATAAATGCTTACTCGGATCAAATCTCATTAAACATTCAATATATTAATTTTAAATATTCTTTTAATATTTCTATTTCTAACTTATTTATTAGTTTAACAAAATCAGTATAATCACCAGTAATATGAGCTTTATCTAAAGCTTCATAATATTCTAATCTATCTTCTTTCTTTATAATTACGGGATTAAAGCCATGCTTCATTAAATCTAAATTCATAATTAATCTTGATGTCCTTCCGTTGCCATCAACAAAAGGATGAATTTTAACAAGTTCGCCGTGGAGCAGTGCAGCTTGAATGATCGGATGATACTTATTCCAAGTTTTATAATTTAAAATTAATTTTTCCATTAACTCTGGAACTTTTATAAAATTTGGTGGTATGTGAGAAGCTCCTTTTATCGTTACATTTTCACTTCTATATCTTCCAGCATTTTCATTATCAATTTCTTTTAATATGAGAGCATGTATATTTTTTATATTCCACTCAGTAATTGGATTATCCTCTTTGACGATAGTCTGTAAAAACAAAATTGCATGTTCATGATTTATAGCTTCTAAGTGTTCTTTTATAGATTTCCCTCCAACAGTTATTCCTTCCAAGACCACTTGTGTTTCTTTTAAAGTTAAAGTATTCCCTTCTATCCCATTACTATGATAAGTCCATTCTAAATTCATTTTTTCTTGGAAAGTTCTAAGTGTATCTTTTGGGATTGGTCTTTTCCTATCAAGTTCTTTTTTTAAATTGTTCACTTCATCGAAAAAATTATCTGGTAAATCAATGATAAATTCATTATTGTTAGGTTTTATTGTTCTTTTATCAACTGGTTTTAATGCATCGATAGGAATATTCCAACTATTTCCGTTTTTTACCGCATTTTCTATTCTTCCCTCTTTTAATAGTTGTCTTATTCTTCGTTCACTAATTTTCCATTTTTTTTCAGCTTCTTTGGTAGTCATAAAATTCACATAAATCACCTCTTTAATTATTATTATTATACCGTTAACGGTATTTTTAGTCAATTGCTTTTTATTTTTTATTCGTTTATAAACACATAATTTGTAAAACAATTAAAATTAAATTTTGATAAATTTTTTTCTTTTAAACACATGGATGTGGACAATCGCTACATTTATATAGTTCTCTTTTTTTCACTAATTTTAAACTGTCACCTTGATTTAATATAACAGGTTTTTCCTCTCCTTTACATAGGGTAACATCATCTAAATACTTATTCATAGACATAAATTCTAAATGATTTTTTACTAATTTCCAACCTTTTTTAGTCATAATATGTACAGGAATTCGTACTCCTACTTGCCCGATGGCACTGGGTTCAATATACTCTTTGACATATTTTGAAGCGCATGACCAGACAATGTCCGCATTTTTTAGCATTGTTAATGCAGTTTCTTCATTGATTCCAGTTGAACATAACCCAAATTTATAGATGGTTATATCATCACTCTCTAATTCCTTAAGTTTTTCCATTAACTGATTGTCATGAGCTGCTAAAGTCACTGCGATGTTTTTATATCCCATTTTTATTGCTTGTTTTACTCCTTCGATTTGATTTATTTCACTAGAATATGGATATACTGGAATAATTCCTGCATCTTTTGCATTTTTCACTATTTTATCAGATGGACTGGTATAAAATAATCCTGTCATTCTTTTCACTGCACCTTGCGTATTAGAATCATTTGTTGTAATGATTGTTCCTAGATTATTGGACACGATGACGGCAGCATCTAATAGTCCCGATTTAAAAGCTGAAGATATTGTTTCACTAGCTCCAAATAAGACATTGGCTTCACAAGAGTTAAGAGGGCGATTCGTATCAAAATATCCAGCTTTAATTACAATTTGATTTATTAATTCGCACATTAACTCACTTTGCTTCTTACTATCACTCACATCTAAACTACTTAATAATTTTTCGGCAAGTTCTCCTCCAACTTCTTTTAAAAGTTTTATCATAAGAGGGCAATATTTAATAGGAATTGGTGTTGCTTTTACCGCCGTTAACTTGCCATCTATTTTTTGAAGAATTATGAAACTACCAAACATCCTTGTAATATGCATTTCCTTCATAGAATAAAAATCTCTAATTATTGAATTTATTCCTTTAGCAACTTCATCTTCATTCCAATTATTCCAATCATTAAGATACATGTCTAACTTATCATCCATAATTTTTATGTCTAATATTTCTGCATTAAAATGTAACCCAAAACTAAACTTTTCTTCATTAAATCTAGTCAAGAAATACTCTATTAAACTTCTTTGTTGAAAATGATTATAATAATCTAGTTCATCCTTATTCATATCAAAATATTTTTCAACATGAGGATTTTTTAAAGGAATAGAGTATTTAAAAATTCTTCCTTTATCAGAATAATACTGTTTTAAATCTCCACCTAAAACTTTCCTATTTTTCACATTTATTTCATATAAAGATACGTCTCCGTTACTCGTATTTAAAACATGCGAAACCCTTTTACGTTTTTGATAATATTCCAAAACTTTTGCTTTCATAAGATTCTCATATTTTAAACAATTATCATCATTATTATATAACCTATAATGAATATAATCTTCTCTTGATTGGTTGTAAGCATTTGCTTCATCATAATCCATTAATAAATAATAACTAACGCCTATTCCATCTCTCGCTTCATAAGCTGGGATAATTGTTTTAAATAAAACATTCTCTATAACTTCTTGATCATCAAATCCTAACTTTTGATAAACTTCGGGGGCATCTGGTCCAAAACCAAATTCCAAAAAATTAATAAGCAAGGCTTCACTTGTTTGATCTGTAAAACTACCATCTTCTTTTACATATCCCTTCTTTGTCTCTAAAACATATTTAAGTCCAGCATGACTTGCCATAAAAATTCCTTCTTTCTATATTTTTTCCTTTTTCCAGTTGTATTATAGCTTAACTTATGATATAAGTATAATATATATTTTTTATATTTAATATAAGGAGTTTTTATATATGAATATTAATTATGAATCTTACAAAATTTTTTATTATGTTGCTATGGAAGGAAGTATCTCGGGAGCTGCGAATAAATTACTCATTTCTCAACCTGCTGTCACATGGCAAATCAAATCCTTAGAAAATCAATTAAATATCGCGTTATTTACAAGGACTAAAAAAGGAGTTTTGCTCACAGAAGAAGGCAAAGTATTATTTGAATATGTAAAAAAGGGGGTTGAAAGTTTTACTAATGGTGAGAATATGTTAACGAATATTAAAAATTTAAATTATGGTACGATTTCAATTGGCGCTAGTACAACTGTCAGCAAGTATGTATTAATGCCCTACTTAGAAAAATTTCATGAAAGTTATCCTAATATAGATATTAAAATCGTAAATGCTTTAACAGAAGATTTAATAAAGGAGCTTAAAAATGGGAATTTAGATATGCTTGTACTTAATTTACCTATGAGCGAAACAAAAGATTTGAAAATTCAAAAAGTTATGGATGTACAAGATATCTTTGTAGGAAATAAAAAATATTATGAACTAACTAAAGGACATGTTAAGCTAGAAGAATTAAATAATTATCCTTTATTATTTCAAAAAAGTCCTTCAAATACTAGAGCATTTCTTAATAACTATTTAAAGAATCATCATATTAAGTTAATACCAAAAGCAGAAATCGTTAGTTATAACTTAATTATGGATTTTGTGAAGAGTGGATTTGGAATAGGCTATGCCACAAAAGAATTTGTTAAAGAAGACTTAAATAAAACCTTATTTGAAATAAAAGTAACTCCTCATATTCCAGCAAGATATATTGGAATTGCTACACTTAATAAGACCATACTAAATTATAGTGCTAAAAAGTTAATAGACCTTATGATATCAAAGGAGTGATACTTTAAATTTAGTAATGGATTATTGTATATTTTTTTCCTAAACTACAAGAACTTTTAAATTTTAATAAATTCAATTTAATGTGAAATTTTTGATAAAAAAAGAATGTTAACAATTTATAATGTTAACATCCCGTTATTTATATTGTTACTTTTCATTATATATTTTTTATTGTTCAATCAGCTTAGTTTCAATCACTTGTTGTTGCAATAGTTCTAAATCTTTAAGACTTTTATTATCTTTTAATGCTTCCATTTGTCTTTTTGCAGAATCGTTTAATCTAATCAATCTTTCTCTTTGAGGGATTTTTTCTTCTATTAATTCTGCATTCGTATTTTGTAAATTATTGAGTATTACTAAATGTAATAAATCAGTATAATCTCGCATATTACCTTTTAAAGCCAATTCCGGGTTTTTATCTCGCCATTCTTTAGCAGTCATTCCAAACAATGCTACATTTAATACATCAGCTTCTTCGGCATATACAAATTGTTTTTGTTTCTCTGTTAATGTTGGAACAATGCATTTTTTAATTGCATCTGTATGCACCACATAATTCACTTTTGATAAAAGTCTAGTTGCACTCCATTCAAGTTTATATTGATAAGCCTCATTGGCTTTTAATCTTTCGAATTCAGTTATTAAATATAATTTAAATTCTGGAGATAACCAACTTGCAAACTCAAAAGCAATATCTGGATGAGCAAAAGTTCCACTATTGTATCGCCCTTGTTTTGAAATTATACCAATGGCATTTGTGGCTGTAATCCATTTTTTGGGAGTCATAACAAAAGCATTTGTTCCAGATTCATTTTTAAACCCATCGAATTCGATGGAATTAAATTTTGATTATTTAAATACTCCCATGTTCCTAAAAAATGAATTGTATTTGTATTTCTCATCCAGTTTTGAATGATATAATCAGTTCTTTCTTTGTCTTTATATCTTGCTAAATCGGATAAAGATATATAATTTACATTGCCAACTCGCATTATTCCAATTTTATTTTCTTGCACAATGATTTCAGTTGTTACTGCATCTTTTTTCATTTTAATCCCCCTCATTTTTTATCTCTTTATTATTCGTATAGTTTTCTATTTTTGAAGTCAGTAGACCCTTATAGAATTTACTACCTTCCGTGACAATTTTTGAATTTTTTTCCGCTACCACACCAGCAAGGTTCGTTTCTTCCTACTTTTTTCTCATTTTTTACAGTTCTATCTGTTTTATCTTTTGCATCATTTGTCTCGCCTTTTATTGTTTGTTTTCTTTCGGTGTTTTGTTCAATGTTTGCTTTAAGTAGGAACTCTGCAATGGTTGCGTCTATTCTATTTAATAATTGTTCAAATAAATCATAACCTTCCATAGTATAAGCTTGAAGTGGATTTGTTTGAGCATATTGTCTTAAGAAAATTCCTTCTTTTAATCCTTCCATAGCATTTAGGTGTTCTACCCATAAGGAATCAATGATACGAAGGGAAATTGCTCTTTCAAATTCTTCAAAGTGTGGAGCATCTTTGATTTTTAATTCATAATCTTCATTGACTAGATTTGTTAAGTAATCAATTAATTGTCCTTCGTCTTTGTCTTTCATTTCTTCTACAGTGATACGGCTTGATTTTAAGAAATTTTTGTTTAGATTTTCAGCAATGGCTTTTAAATCATCATCTGTTAATTTTCCTTCTACAGCATGCTCGGTTACTATGTCTTCCATAACATTTCTAAATGTTTCTTTAATGGTATCATGAATGGATTCATTATCAATGATATTATTTCTTTGTTCATAAATGATTCTTCTTTGTTCATTGACAACGTTGTCATAATCTAGTAAGTTTTTACGAGTATCGAAGTTGTTTCCTTCTACTTTCTTTTGAGCAGATTCAATAGATTTTGTTAATGATTTAGAACGGATTGCTTGGTCTCCTACTAAGCCTAAAGCCATGACCATATTTTTTACTTTGTCTGTTCCAAATCTTCTCATTAATTCATCTTCAAACGAAACAAAGAATTGACTTTTTCCTGGATCTCCTTGACGTCCTGAACGTCCTCTTAACTGATTATCAATACGACGTGATTCATGACGTTCTGTACCAATAACACATAGACCGCCTAGTTCTTTTACGCCTTCGCCAAGTTTGATATCGGTACCACGACCAGCCATGTTTGTGGCAATGGTAATTGCACCTTTTTCTCCAGCTTTCGCGATAATCTCAGCTTCTCTTGCATGGTTCTTCGCATTTAATACTTCATGTTTTAATCCTTCTTTTTTAAGCATAGCTGATAATTTTTCGTTGTTTTCGACTGAAATTGTACCTACTAGAATTGGCTCGCCTGTTTCATGAATGGCTTTGATTGTTTTCACAATCGCTTGATATTTTCCTTCTTCGGTACTATAGACTAAGTCTGGCAAGTCTTCTCTGATAACTGGTTTGTTGGTTGGAATTTGGATAACATACATATTGTAGATATTTCTAAATTCTTCTTCTTCTGTTTTAGCAGTTCCGGTCATACCAGCAAGTTTGCTATACATTCTAAATAAGTTTTGGAATGTAATCGTTGCCATAGTTTGAGTTTCTTCATTGATTGTTACGCGTTCTTTCGCTTCAATTGCTTGGTGAAGTCCTTCACTAAATTGACGACCATGCATTAAACGTCCTGTAAATTGGTCCACTATAATAATAGAGCCATTATCTACGACATAGTCGACGTCTTTCTTAAATCCATAATTTGCTTTTAAAGCATTGTTGACATGATGGACTAAAGCAGAGTTTCCTACATCATATAAATTATCTAAATGGAATATTTTTTCTAGTTTTTCAGCACCTGTTTCGGTAATAGATACTGTTTTTCTTTTTAAATCGACTGTGTAGTCTTCTTCCGTTAATGATTTTACCGCAGAGTCAGCATCTAAGTATAAGTTTTTAGAGTTTTGTTTTCCACCAGATATAATTAATGGAGTTCTTGCTTCATCGATTAAGATTGAGTCTACTTCATCCACAATACAGAAATTTAATGGTCGTTGAACTCTGTCTTCTTTTCTTACAACCATGTTATCTCTTAAGTAGTCAAATCCAATTTCATTATTTGTTGAGTATAAGATATCACAGTTATATGCTTCTTGTTTTTCTAGAGGATTCATTTCTCTTAAGTTTAAACCTACTGTTAAACCTAGGAATTTGAATACACCACCCATCCATTCTGAATCACGTTTTGCTAAGAATTCGTTTACGGTTACAATGTGTACTCCTTTTCCTTCTAAAGCATTTAAGTATGCTGGCATTGTTTCTGTTAAAGTTTTTCCTTCACCAGTTTTCATCTCCGCGATGTTACCATAGTGAATAGCAAGACCACCTAGTATTTGGACATAGTATGGTTTCTCTTTTAAGATACGATAATCTGCTTCTCTTACAACTGCAAAAGCATCCACGATTAAATCGTTTAGAGATTCCCCGTTTGCAAGTCTTTCTTTGAATTCAGCAGTCTTAGCCTTTAGTTCGTCATCTGATAAACTTTCCATTTCACTTTCTTTTGCTACAATTTGATTTGCAATTCCTTCAAACCTTTTTAATTCTTTATATTCTGAATCTATTAATTTTCTAAATAAACCCATGTTCCTAACCTCCGTCTTTCATTATTTTATCATATAATTAAGAAAAATAGCAATAAATGTGTAAAAAAATGGGAATTTCTTTGATTTCGTGATTTTCTTGTTTTCTATTCTAAAAATATTTTATCGGTTTCGGCTATAACATAAGCATCATCTTTGCCCCCTGTTCCATTGATAATTTTAAAATTTTGTTTTAGATAGAGAGTTGGTCTAATAGCTACTTTAGTACTAGTTGTATTTCGTCGGGTATCTCCATATGAAGTAATACGAATTATATCGCTTTCTCCGTCCCAAGCCGAAGTAAGTGAATGTTGATAAGATTGTGAATCCCAAAGCCAGTCATTTAATACACAGTTTTCGTAAGATGTTGGATCTTGTTCTTCTTCCCAGTTATATACTAAACTGTTTAAACAATTTTGTCTAGTATAAGTTTCGCTTCCACTTGTTGCATATGCGTAGTCACTTGGATAAAAAAGAGCTATTTTTCCAGTCCATGTATAAGGGTGACTATAAGGCGTGTTATTTCCTCTTTCGTTAGTATAATAATTGTTGGAAAGTGTATTTTCAAGTTTACTACTACCTATGTTCCAAGTCACTTCTTCTATCATTTGTTTGGCACTTTCAGTTAAACCAGTTGCAGAATACTCACCTGTTTTAGTATAGTAATTTCCAGTATTTAATAATTGTTGTAGACTTGCTTGGGTCCAATCATTAATATTATTTGTATTCCAAGCAATATTTCCTATACTTTCACTTCTAGTAATCTTGACTCTTTGTTCTACCATATTATCACTTGTCATGACATTTACCAGTCCAATAATTCTCTATTTCTCATCATTAAATGTTACATAATTGTTTGGATCTTTTCCTGCATATCGAAATTCTGTTTCTTTAAAACCAGTATCATTTATGGTTCCACTTGTATCTTCATGAGTTACTTCGTAAAGACCTTCTCCACTAGTAATTGCTTTGATTGGTTTTCCTAAAATAAAAGCCCCACTCACAAAATAAAGGTTACATTTGGTTCTTGAGGTTGTGACTCCTGTTACATAAATTCCATATTCATCTGTTAAAGTGACTTTAATTTTATTATCTTTTTCTCCATTTATTCCACAGTAACTTTTATCCTCATCTAAAACATAATTTTTAGTTGGCATTTCTTTTTGAATTTGATCTTCTTTTCCATCATTTATATAAAAAGCAAAATAAATATTACCAGGGTCTTGTACAGTTCCTTTAATAACATTTTGGTTTGTTTTTACTTCGAATATAGCAAATGTTCGATACAAAATTACTCCGCTTACTAACAATATACATACTATTGTAAATATAAGAATTCCTATTCTTTTGTTATCTTTTTCTTTAAACTTTTCTAACTTCATCATAAATCCTTCTTTCTTTTTATATATTTTCTTAACATTTGATGTTATGTAGTAGGTTTTAAAAAAATCGTATCATTATTTTATAAAGGTGATACAAATGAATTTAAAACAAATTTTTGGAAAAAATGTGAAATATTATAGATTTCAACAAAAACTGACTCAATCTCAGTTATCTGAAAAAATAGGAATCAGCGATGTCCATATTTCTAGAATCGAAACAGGTGCTTGTGGAACAGAGTTTGAAATTATTGAAAAACTATGTACTGTACTCAATATTCAACCTTTCCAATTGTTTGTTGAACCTAATACACAGAATTTACCAAGAAGAGTAGATATGAATTAGCTCTACTCTAAATTTATTATAGCATTTCTTAACATTTAATGTAAATAATTTCTCATGAGATAGCAAAAATATTTTTAAAAAGGGGCTGTTGGGAAATTAAGTAATTAATTTCTTGACAGTTTCTTTTCTTTTGGCTTTACATATGGAAATTTTTCTTTGTGTAAATCATTAGGTACTTTCCAACAATTTTTTTTGAATTTATTTTCTTCAAACGACTTAAAACATCTTCTTATATTTGCTCCTAAACACATTAACATGATTTCTGCTGCAACATTTTCTAATCCTCGTCTTCTTATTCTAACATAGCTCATATTATTTTTGATTTGTCCAAAGCTTCCTTCGACTTGGATACTTCTATTTATTCGAATTTCAATCCCCTTTGGACTTAATAGGTTATTTCTTGATTCTTCTTTTAATAGTTCATATTCTGGAACTAATTCATAATATCGGTTATCATCCTCTTTATGTTTTAATTTTGCTTTGCATTTATAGGAATACTTACACTCATTGCATCCAACAAATTTATATAATTTTCCTTCTTTGCTTTTTCTTCTATGGTAATAATCAAAAGGAACTTCTTCTCCAATACAAGTATTTAAGCACATGACTCCATCATCAAATGTATAAAACAACTGAGGTGATTTGCCACTTGCTTCTCCTTCCCATTGTTGAAATTTTACGTAGCTTTTAATATTATGTTCTTGCATATATTTATAATTTTTATAATTTCCATATCCAGCATCATCACATTCATTGGAAGGATAAGAACCATAATATTTAAAATATAAATCATTCATTGGTATAAAGGTTTTGATATCCAGGATAAACGCATGAGTTTTTGAAATTCATGCTTTTTTCATGTATAATGGAGAAAAGGATAGAGGGAATATGAGTAAGAAAAGTAGTAAATTAATGGCATTAAGTAGAATGTTTGAAGAAATAGAGATTGATTTTAATCAATTAAATAATGAAGGGATAGCAGATATGATAGCAATCATCAAAAACCAAGAAGATACAAGGTATATGCCAAATACTAGGCATAAATTAGAAGATATAGTAGTCATTACTTTACTTGCATTATTAGCAAAATGTAATGAATGGACAGAAATAGAATCGTTTGCCAAAAAGAAAGAAAAATGGTTAAGAAAATATTTAGAATTACCTAATGGTATCCCATCACATGATACCATTCAAAGAGTGATTTCTATACTAGATCCGAATACATTATATACAGATACCATTAATTATCTCATTCAAAAAATGGATTGGCTTGTTCCTAAGAAAGAAAAAGAAAGAGATACATTAAGCTTTGATGGCAAAACAAGTAATGGTACAACAAGAACAACAGGAATTCACGCAGAAGAAAAAGCAGTAAATACCATGAGTGTATATTCACATAATTATGGAATGTGTATAGCACAAGATTACATTGATGAAAAATCAAATGAAATTCCAATGGGACCAGAACTTTTAAAAAAATTAAACTTAGAAGGATGCGTAGTTACAGCAGATGCTTTAAATACACAGGTTGATACCATAAAAGCTATAATAGAAGGAAAAGCAGACTATGTATTACCAGTGAAAGAAAATCAAAAAGCAACTCATGAAGAGATAAGAGATTACTATAAAGATGAAGAATTTTTAAAAGAAATTCAGCAAAAAAGCAATTATAAAAAGACTGTAGAAAAAGAACATAATGGAATCATCACAAGAGAATATTATATGACAGATGATATTAAATGGATGAACAAAAAAGAAAAATGGCCAGGTCTACAATCGATTGGATTAGCAAGAAATACAATAGAACGAAATGGAAAAACAATAATAGAAGATCGATATTATATCATCAGTTTTGCTAATGATATTGAATTATTTTCAAAAAGTGTAAGATTAGAATGGGGAGTAGAAAATAATTTACATGCTCCATTAGACATCGTTTTTAAAGAAGATGCTAATAAGACATTAGAAAAAAATGGTGCTAAAAATCTTGGTGTCCTTCGTAGAATTGCTTTAGCTATATTAAAATTTGCTCAAACCTATTATAAAATGAGTCTTAATCTTATTAGAACAAACATCGCTTTTGATTTTGAAAATGAAATTGAAAAGATATTTAAATTATTAGATGTAAATGCTTTAAAACAAATGAAAAACACATAAGTTTTATTAACTCATGCGTTTATCCTGGTGAAATGCTGTGAGGAATTTGATAAAATTGATAAATTTCTTGAAATTTTGAATAACTCAGGAATAGGATTGATAAT
>CANRDF010000004.1 GCA_947629255.1 uncultured Bacilli bacterium | reverse complement strand
AATACTATTTTTTAATAGGACATTTTAACTTATAAATCAAATTTTAAAAATAGGACATTTTAAAATATAATTCACAGTAAAGTCAAATACTTTTTAGACTTACATTCCTTCTGAATCTACAGCTTTTAATTCTAAAACATATGGATGATCGTGTTCTCCGCTTCCTCCTGTAATTCTAACGTTTTTCTTAATATAGACTACTGGAAACACATCATATTTACGATCTACATCTTGGAAGCCTAAAGGTTGATCAACATTCATTTGGAATACTCTATTCGCAGCATCAGACCTTGGAGTCATTGTCCATATCCATATATGATTGTTGTCAAGCCAAGTAGTACTTAAACATTCCACTGTATTCAATTCTGCATCCCAATCATTAAATGGAGCATTAAGGCAAAGTTCTCTTTCGGTGGTCCCGCCTGAAGCTGCAAATCCATAATCACTTGGATAAATTAAACCTATACTATGAAAAATATTTCCATCTTCTTTTTTCCATTCTGTAGGTTGATGATTATAGCTACTCGTTCCACGCTCATAATCATAATATTTGTAAACAGTAGAACTATTGTGAGAACTTCCTCCAATATTCCAAATAATATCTTCATCAATCATTTCTTTGGATACTTCATCTGTTAAAGATTTTTCTCCAACACCATTATAATAATCTCCATTTAAATAAGTCATTAAAGTAGATTGAGTCCAATCATTAGAATCATCATCCCAAGAATACTTACCAATGGTCTCATTTCTCATAATTTTTAATCTTTGTTCTACTTCTCTACTTCCATCTTCTTTTGGTACTAAGACATTTACAAGTCCTATAATTCTCCATAGTTCTCCATTAAATGTAACATAATTATGAACATAATCAGTACTTCCTTCTGTATATGCTTTCCCTGCAAAACGATACTCTGTCATCTGCCATCCAGTGTTTTCACTATCTGCAGTGTAAGATGCAACTGGTAAAAGATCTTCGATAGAAGAAACTCCACTATTAGAGTGATCTACTATATAAAGCCCATTTCCTGTTTTGACTACTGGAAGATGAATCCCCGCAAATTCTATATTATCAGGCATAGTAGCTCGACTTATCACATTAATACTTGCCTCAAACTTTTGATTCATAATCTCATTCCCTGCGGTCTCAGCATCAAACCATAAATAAAGATGATAGGTGCTACTTTGATTTTCAGTTAAAGTCCCGCTCCCAATAATGATAGATTCATCCAAATCATCTACACTTGTTAATTCTGATTTATCTTCATTAATATGTCCTTCCATTCTAGAAAATTCTCCTAAATTTGTTCCTGAAGAAGGTTTATTAGAATCTTCTGTTTCTTCATTATTTACAAATGAAATGGCATATTTAATTTTATCTTTCATATTATAAGCTTCAAAAGATTCTGTAAGAGAATTTCCTTTATTATCTTTTCCTATTTCTACTGTTCCTGCTTTTATTTGATTTGATTTTTTCGTATTTAACGTTACTATATAACTATCCGCGATAGTACAAGTATTTGTAATAGTAAATGTATAGGGGGTACCACTTAACCCTTTGGAATCACTTACTGGATATGTATTTTGCAAATTAATTTGTGTATCTTGTACTTCTTTATATTCAACTGAAAAGCACCCAACTTCTACAACATTATCCTGATTAGCGACCATATCTTTTATCCATAAAGCATAACTTTGATATGTCATGAAACATATAGCTATAGATAAAACTACTATTATTAAACCGATTTTATATCTTAATCGCATAATGATCCCTCATATCTATACTTCCCTATGATAAAATTATACTTGCTTTTTCCAAATCGGTCAATATAAAAAACAAAATATTTTAAACTTATACTCCTTCTGCATCTACACCTGTTAATTCTAAAGTATATGGATTATCATGTTCTCCATTTCCTCCTGTGATTTTAACATTTTTCTTTAAATAAACAACAGGTACTACAATATTTTTAATAGTCACGTCATTAAACCCCAATGGCTGATCAATGTTCATTTGAAATGCTCTAGCACTGTCACTTCTTTGAGTAATAGTCCATATATGATTGTCATTAAACCACGTAGTACTTAAACATTCTTCTGCATTCCATTCCGCATTCCAATGTGCAAGTGGAACAGTAAGACAAACTTCTCTATCGGTGGTCCCGCCTGAAGCAGCAAATCCATAATCACTTGGATAAATTAATCCAATACTATGAAAGTTATTTCCATCTTCTTTTTTCCATTCCGTAGGTTGATGATTATAACTATCAGTACCACGTTCATAATCATACCAATTATGAACTGATGCCTCACTTGTATGATAACTTCCCGCAATATTCCAAATAATATTTTCATCAATCATTTCTTTGGATACTTCATCTGTTAAAGATTTTTCTCCAACACCATTATAATAATCTCCATTTAAATAAGTCATTAAAGTAGACTGAGCCCAAACATTTGAATCATCATCCCAAGTATACTTACCAATGTCCTCATTTCTCATAATTTTTAATCGTTGTTCTACTTCTCTACTTCCATCTTCTTTTGGTACTAAGACATTTACAAGTCCTATAATTCTCCATAGTTCTTTATTAAATGTAACATAATTAGTAACATAATTAGTGCTTCCTTCTGTATATGCTTTCCCTGCATATCGATACTCTGTCATTTGCCATCCAGTATTATTTGAATCCGCAGTGTAGGATGCAACTGGTAAAAGATCGTCGATTGAAGAAACTCCACTATTAGAGTGATCTACCATATAAAGTCCATTTCCCTTTTTGACTACAGGAACACTTATCCCTGCAAGAGATACTTTATCTGGCATTGCAGCTTCACTTATGATGTTGATACTTGCCTCAAACTTTTGATTCATAATCTCATTCCCTGCTGTCTCAGCATCAAACCATAAATAAAGATGATAAGTTTTTGATTCTCCTACCTCTTCTCCTGTAATTTTTCCTTTTACCATTCCTGTGGTAAGAATAATCGATTCTTCTAAATTTACAATATGAGATAGCTCACTTAAATCTGTATTTTGATGAGTAGTAGCAAATATCCCTAAATTTTCTCCAGAACTTGGTACCTCATTACCTTCTGAAATAGCAAACTTAATTTTATCCTTCATATTATAAGCTTCATAATCATATGTAATATCCGATCCTGTAACCTCATCATGCCCTACTACTACAGAACCTTTAGGTATTTGATTGGTATTAAGAGTATTTAATGTAATCTTAAACTCACTATCCACAGTACAAGTATTCGTAACAGTAAAAGTGTAAGGAGTTCCTTGAAGTCCTTTATCATCACTTACAGGATAAGTATTTTTTAAAGAAATCGAATCTTGGTCTTCAAACTTAATAGAAAAGCAGCCTACCTCTACAACATTATCTTGATTAGCGACCATATCTTTTACCCATAAAGCATAACTTTGATAGGTCATTAAACATATAGCTAAAGATAAAACTACTATTATTAAACCAATTTTATATCTTAATCGCATATTTATCCCTCATATTCTATATATCCTTATGTTAATAATTATACTTATTTTTTAAAACTCGGTCAATAGAATACCTTCATTTTTTTCTTTCATAAAAATAAAACCTTTTATTTTTGGTTTTACTTTTCTTTAAAAATGTCTAATAAATGTAAACAATTGATTTCACACTTTCTATAATATAGATAGAGTCATTAAAGATACTAATATTTTTGAAGTGGCAAATGTAACTTTCTTATTTATCTTTGTCTTTCATTGTTTCTTGTAAAACAGTTCCAAATGTGGCAATATTTTGTAAATCAGTTGGAACAATAATTTTGGTTGCTTGTCCATCTGCCATTTTACTTAATGTTTCATAAGATTTTAATTGAAGAACCGATTTATCAGCTTTCGCTTCTCTTAATAAACGAATTCCTTCTGCCTCGGCCGTTTTCATTTTGAGTAAGGCTTCAGCTTCTCCTTCTGCCCTTTTAATTCTTGATTCTTTATCAGCTTCTGCTCTTAAAATGGCACTTTCTTTTTCTCCTTCAGCAATTAAGATAGAAGATTTTTTCTCTCCTTCTGCTTGTAATATTTTTTCACGTCTTTCACGCTCAGCACGCATCTGTTTTTCCATGGCTTCTTGAATATCTTTTGGAGGCAAAATGTTTTTTACTTCAACACGATTGACTTTAATTCCCCATGGATCTGTTGCTTCATCTAAAATTGCACGCATCTTTGTATTAATAATATCTCTACTTGTTAAAGTTTGGTCTAATTCTAAGTCACCAATAATATTACGTAAGGTCGTTGCTGTAAGTGTTTCAATCGCACTGATCGGAAACTCAATTCCATAAGTATAAAGTTTAGCATCCGTAATTTGAAAATACACAACGGTATCAATTTGCATCGTGACATTGTCTTTTGTAATCACAGGTTGAGGGTCAAAGTCTCTTACAATCTCTTTTAACAAAACAATATTGACAATTCGGTCCATAAAAGGAACTAAAAAGTGAACTCCATGTTCCCAAGTTGTATAATAAGAGCCTAATCTTTCAATCACATAGGATTTTGATTGAGGAACAATTTTGACACAAGGAATGACCACAATGATACATAGAACAAGTAAGATAAAAAATATTTCCATTATTTCTCACTCACTTTCTTTTTCGTTTGAGGTTTCTTTGTCGTGGTTGTTTTCTTTTTTGTAGTCGTTGTCGTTTTTTTCTTAGAAGTCGTATTCTTTTTCTTTGGGGTTGTTTTCTTTGGCTTTTCAGTAACAACTGGTTCTACAACAAGTTTTACAGATTCAATATGGTCTATTTTGACAATCTCTCCTTCTTTAATGGATTTCTCAGAAATCGCAGACCACAGTTTTCCATCTACTTTGACTTCTCCAACTATATTTTTCTTAATGGGAACAGTCACAATCCCTTCCATCCCCACAATTCTTTCCAAATTTGTTTTTTCTTGTTTTTCTTTCACCATCTTATCTAATGCTGGTTTTGTAAGAATCATAAGAAGAATTCCAAGACCTACAAAAATAGCAAATTGTACTGGAAAAGAATCAACAAATAAAGATACAAACAAGGAAACAATTCCACTAAAAATAAACCAAATAGAAACTAAATTCACCGTTGCTGCTTCCATAAGCACTAATAAAATGACAATAATTAACCATAATAACCAATAACTCATAAATTCAACTTCTTTCTTGAAACTTATTATACTATATTTTACTAAAAAAAAATAGAGTCTATTTTAAAAACTTGTGATACAATTATGAATAGAGAGTAAGGGATTTAAGATGAAAACAATTTATGAAATTCAAAAAGACAAATTATTAGAAACGGAAAACATTTCAAAAAACTTTTGGATTCATTTAGAAAGTCCTACGAAAGAGGAACTCGAGTGTACTGCTTCAGATCTTAAAATTAAACAAAGTGATTTAGAAAAAGCATTGGATAAAGCAGAGTTACCTCATATGGAAAGTGAAGACAATTACTTTTTAGTCATTCTTCATACACCAGTGAAACAAGAAACTTCCAAACAAAAATATCGTGTTTACCCTGTTGGACTCTTTTTCTTAAAAAATGGCATTGTATCCATTTCTTCCGAAGAAACAAGCCTTTCTTCTCAAATAGAAGAAAGCATGAGTGAAAAACAAGATTACAAAAATTCAAATTTTTATCCCATCTATTTAATAAGTAAAAATACAAGTCTTTTCTTAAAATATTTAAATGAAATTCGCGAAGAAATTTTACAAAAAGAAAAAAACTTACTAAAAGCAAGTAATAAAGAATTAGATAGTATGTTAAATCTTCAAAAAAGTTTATTATATTTTACAACTGCCCTACAAGGAAATAGAACAATATTAGAAAGATTAGAAAATAGTCATTCTCTATCTTCTATTGATGAAGACTTTTTAAAAGATGTAATGATTGAATTAAAGCAAGCTTTAGAAATGACGAATATTTATCAAGAAATTTTAGAAAACACGATGAATACATATCATTCGATTATTAGTAATAACACAAATGATATTATGAAATTTTTAACTTCAATTACTTTAGTGATTTCGATTCCAACTATGGTTTCTTCTTTTTTAGGAATGAACGTTTATTTAGGAGAGTTTGGAAAGAATCCTTATTCATTTTTACTTGTGATTTTAATTTCTCTACTCGTTACAGTTATTCTATTAATTATTTTAAAAAAGAAAAATATGCTTTAAATATTTAGATTTAAAACACAAAAACATTCCACGTGTTTTGTAAAGGGAAACATATCAAAACACTGGAAAGACTTGATTTGATATTGACTCATCAGTTTTTGTAAATCCCGCGCTAGAGTCTTTGGATTACAAGAAATATAAATGATTTTTGGAATTCTTTTTTTAAGCAAAAACTCTATGACTGTTTTATCAAGTCCATTTCGAGGTGGGTCAACAAGAACGAAAGAACAATCTTCACTGATATTCGGGAGTATTTTTTCTACTTTTCCCACATGAAAGCTAATGTTTTCCCCATGATTTTCATTCTTCATTTTCTCCGCATTTAAAATAGAAGCTGGACTTACCTCCACTCCATAGACTTTTCGGGCTATTCTAGCAATCGGAAATGTAAAAAATCCACATCCACAGTAAAGGTCAAAGACGATATCATTTGGATTTACTTCTTTTAATACTTCTTCTTTGATTTTTTTAGCAATATAAGGATTCACTTGAAAAAAAGCATCAGCATGAACCATGTATTTGATGTTATCCTGTTCTTCTAAAAAATAAGGCTCACCATATACACATTTATGATTAAGTAAAATTCCTTTCATCGGAAATTTCTTCACAAAATCTTCTTTGATTTTAATTTGTTCTTCTGTTTCAATGGAAAGTAAGATTTCTTCCTTTTCACTTACTCGTACGGTGAATGTTCCATTTAAAAAAGCAAATTCTTGGAAACATGCAAGAACTTCATTAATCTTTGGATGCATAAGTTCACACTTTTGAATCTCAATCAAATGATGACTTTCTTCTTCATAAAAACCAAAGTGCCCATTTTCCACATGAAAAACGCCTTTGTTCCGATACCCTAAAACAGGTCTACTTGGTGTGATTGAAAAATCTTCTACGGGAATTCCTTTTTGACGCATTAAATCTTTTATCATTTCTTTTTTGAGCAAAAGAGAGTTTGCCGAACTCACAAAGTCATAGACACATCCTCCACAAACTTTGGCATACGGACAAAAGGAAGGAATACGAATATCACTTTTTTCTAAAATGGCATCCACTTTTCCAATCGCATAATTTTTTTCTTCCTTTTCAATATGAATCTCCCCAACTTCTTCTGGGAGCATTCTTGGAACAAATACGACTTTTCCATCAATGTGAGTAACTCCCCTTCCTTCATAATCTTGTTTTTCAATTTTTACTTGCATATCAAACACCTACTCTTATTTTAAAACAAAACAAAGGAAATGTCGATTTATTTTAGTTTTATGTTTAAAACACAAAAACTGCTTCATACTAAAAACGGTGAAATTTATGAAAAATAAAATCGTCGAAAGAATTCAAAAAGAATTTTCTAAAAGTGTCGACCTCATTATCAAGCCAATCAAATTAAATGCTTTACAAACCGTTTACATTGTTTATCTAGAAAGTGTCACGGGAAGTAATAAAGTAAATGACTACGTTTTAAAAAATATGTCTCTGATTGCATCTTCCCCAAATCAAAAATTAAAAGATTTAGCAAGTTCCATTCCCGCACCAAATACAGTAGTAATTGAAGAGTTAGACCAAATCGAATACTATATTACAAATGGTTTTACGATAGTCATAAAGGGTACAGAAGTGCTAGCTTTAGAAACCAAAGCCGACATTAACCGAAGTGTTCCAGAACCTTTAACCGAACAAGCGGTCTTTGGACCCAAAGATGCTTTTACTGAAAATATTCAAATTAACTTAGGACTAGTCAAACGTCGGATTAAATCGAAAACTCTAAAATCAGAAAGTCTAGTGATTGGAAGAAAAACCTCCACGGCTATTAATGTCTTATATTTTGAAGATATCGCGGAAAGTGACTTAGTAGATTCAGTGAAAGAAGAAATTCAAAAAATAGATGTCGATGGCATTTTAGATTCTGGAACTCTAATGGAGTATTTTCAAAGAGAAAACAATACTCACTTTCCAACAGTCATTCGAACAGAAAGACCAGACCATGTAGCCAATGCTTTAATGGAAGGCAAAATTGTTCTTTTAGTTGATACGACTCCTTTTGCTTTAATTCTCCCCGCTTTCTTCGCGGATTTTATGAATCCTATTACCGATAACTATAATAAAAGTAATAATATTAATTTGTTAAAAGTGATTCGCTTCCTTTGTTTTTTTATTTCGATGATGGCTCCCGCGATTTACATTGCTTTAATTAATTATAATCCAGAGACCATTCCTACTTCTCTTCTCATTAACTTTGCAATGCAACGGGATAACGTTCCATTCCCGGCAATTATTGAAGCCCTTCTCATGCTTTTCATTTATGAAATCTTAAGAGAAAGTGATATCCGGTTTCCAAATTCTTATGGAAGTGCTATCTCGATTCTCGGTGCTTTAATTTTAGGAGAAGCTGCGGTAAACGCAGGATTTGTAAGTCCGATTATGATTATTGTCGTTGCCTTCACATTTATTACAAGTCTTATTTTTACCGAACAAGAAATTGTCGATGCCATAAGATACGCAAGACTCATTTTTATCACGGCCGCGGCTCTATTTGGACTTTATGGAATTGTTCTAGCTTTCTTATATTACCTCATTCATATGGTCGAATTAAAAAGTCTTGGAAAACCATACTTTTATCCAATCGCTCCTTTTGATAAAGTCTACTTCATGAAAGGACTTTTAAAATCAAAATCTTGGAAAAGTGTTTATCGAAGTAAAATGCTTACTGATAAAAACTTCCGTCGTCAAAGGAGGAATGAATCATGAAAAAAAGAATTCTTTTACTTTTGCTTATTCCCTTTTTTCTTACTGGTTGTTATGACTATCAAGAATTAAATAACCTTGCCATTATCTCTGGAATCTCTATTGATTATATCGATCATGAGTTTGTTGTTTCTTATGAAGTATTAAATAGCAAGAAAAGTGAAGGAAGTGAACAAGGTTCTTCTAGTAAAGCCTATTATGTCGAAGCATCGGGAATCACAGTCCAAGAAGCATTTGTAAATGCCAATCTAAGTATTAGTAAAGAACCCTATTTTTCTCATGTCAAAGTCATTCTTTTCAGCGAAGAAGTCGCGGATGAAAAAATGGAAGATGTCATTGACTTTTTACTCAGAAATCCAAACATTCGAAATATCTTTGTTCCAATACTAGCAATTGGAAGCCCTGCCAAAGAAATACTAAATACACCAACTACCGAAAACCCTGTGACTTCAGAATCCATTCGAAATATGATCGAAATGAGTAAATCTTATGAAAATATTGCCATCAAACAAGACTTTGAAACCTTTGTCGATTTACTAATAGATCCTCATAAAGATGCTTATATGAATACAGTCGAAGAAAAAGACGATGTCATTACCTTAACTGGTATTGGAGCATTCAAAAAACAAAAATTAGTGACTTTACTGGAAAAAGAGGAAGCAGGTATCTTTAATGTTTTAAATAATACTTCTTACAATCACTATGTCACTTTAGAATGCGACGACCAAAAAGACAAATATACCATCATTGATTTATATGATAATCAGCATTCCGAGGTTGAAGTAGAAGATAACACGATCAAAATCAAAAGTAATTTAGAAGCAAGCATCATTTCAGATGAATGTCATTACAACTTTAGAGAAACAAAAAGTTATCAAGAATTAGAGAGTAAATTTAATACAGTAGTCGAACAAGAATTTCGTAAAGTTTTTCAGAAACTAAAAACGTATCAAACCGATATATTAGGAATCAATAATTTATATTATAAAAAAAATAGAAAGGATTTATCCAATTGGTATCAATATCCTGTGGAGTTTGAGGTAAATGTAAATATCAATAAAAATGGATTAATATTTCAGGTGACAAATGATGAATAATCTTAAAACTTTTTCTCTTTCTTATTTTTTAGGAAGAGCTTTCTTCCTAGGATTTGGTTTTTCTTTACTTTCTAAATTATTAGATAAAGATGCATGGATTGCTTGTATTCTAGGTATTTTAATTGGCTCTTTCATTATTTTCTTATTTCAAACAGCGAAAGAAAAATTAAAAGGAAATTTAAACGAAACAAAATCATGGACCAAATGGCCTTTAAAAATTCTTTTCTTTCTCTTTAACATCTTTATCTACTCTCAAATTGTTTTTGTTTTTCAAACTTTTGCAAGTTCTTTCTTTTTAATTAAGTCTCCCGTATTTTTTATCGTTCTTCCGATACCCTTTATTATTTACCGTATTTGTAAGTCAGGATTTACCACTATTGCCAAAGTAGCTGAAGTTTTAATGCCCATTTCTCTTTTCTTATTTCTATTTGGAATATTTGGACTCACTCAAAACTTTAAATTTGAATACTTTACTCCAGTGCTTACTCATTCTATAGGAGATATTCTAAGTGGAAGCCTCTTCTTTGCCTTTTACTCCACTGCTCCATTTCTTCTTATGTTAAATATTCCAACAGAAAAAAACAAGTTTGTTTTAAAATATTTACTCACTTGTTTATCGATTCTTCTTTTATGTTTCTTTATTATTGGCATTCTAGGCCCAAATTTAATGCAAGTCTATCGTTATCCAGAATACATGACTTTAAAGAAGCTAAGAGTCTTTAACTTTATTGAAAAAGTAGAAAATATTATATCCATTGCTTGGCTCTTTGATTCTTTGATTACTTTATCAGTGATAGGAAATAATCTAAAACTAAGTCTACCAAAGAAACATCAAAATATTTATTTTATCGTTCTACTTATCATTCTATATGGATGGTCCATCTTAAGTAGCGTTTTATATCAAGAAGGTCTTATTGTATATCATATCTTACCAATCATTTTAGGTATTTTTGAAGTTTTATTACTTGGATTCCTTTTCATTCCTAAAAAGATAACCAAGAAGTCTAAAACTTAAAAAATACCAGAAGTAATTTTGAGAGTAATTTTATAAAAAGTCCCATATTTATGGGACTTAATAAACACAACTGGTGCCAATTGAGAGAATCGGACTCTCCTTTCATGCTTACCATGCATGCGTACTACCACTGTACTAAATCGGCCTAAATAAATTTTATCATATGACACATATATTTGCAAAGAAAAAGTAAAGCGAAAGTATTTTTCTTGTTTTTCGACATAATATTTGATAAGATTATTTTAGAAAGGAGTTTGAGCTATGAACTATCCATATTCATATGGTTATCAAACTAGTACAGTGGATTCCAGTGTTTGGGGGATTGTAAGTATATTAGTTGCATTATGTGTTGGTATTGTTTTATATTTTACTTTCCTAAATCCTAAAAATGCTGAACATTATACTGGCGCAACAAAGAAAATCTATGATTTTTTAACTTTTAAAGTGATGTCTTTAGAGACCATTTTAAAAATTTGTTATCTTGTCATCGCTATTTATATTACCATCAGTTCATTTAGTTTAATAAGTACTAGTTTCATTGAATTCTTATTAGTATTATTCTTAGGTAATATTATAGTACGTCTTCTCTTTGAAGGTGCTCTACTTATTTTAATGATTCATAAAGAACTCGTTGAAGTAAATAGTAAACTACCTAAAGATAAGAAAACAAAAGAAGAAAAATAAGTTCTCGCGAGTGAACTTATTTTTTTTTAGAATATGAGATTCATGAGAAAACAAAGGAAAATACCAATAAGTGTCGGAATCATAAAAGCTAAAAATGTATAAAGAATGCTTCCCGACTCTTTTTTGATGGTAAGAAGTGTAGTCGCACATGGAAAGTGACATAAACTAAGAATTAGAAAATTAATTGCTGTGAGAATTGTCCAACCGTTTCCTACCAAAATCATTTTTAAACTCATGAGAGACTCGTATTCTGTTAAAGCTCCTGTTCGAGCATAACCAAGTAACAAAATAGGAATCACGATTTCATTGGCAGGTAACCCTAATATAAATGCTAAGAGAATAGCTCCATCTAACCCTAACGAAAGTCCAAAAGGATTTAAGAAATTTTGAATACTTTCGAAAATCGTAAGACCACCAACCTCGATATTCGCAAGAAAATAAATAAGAAGTCCAGCTGGAAAAGAAACAACCATGGCTCTTTTTAAAACATGAAAAGCTTTTTCTTTCCAAGCACTTTTAATGGTTTTCCATATCTTTGGTCTTCGAAAAGATGGAAGTTCCATAATAAACATCGGTTTTTCGTCTTTAAAGAGAAAGAAATTGAGTAACTTGGTAACAAGAAACGTGAGAAGAACTCCAAACAAAATAATGAATAACAAAATGCAAGATGCCCATAAACTTCCAAAGAAGGAATGGTCTCTCACCAAAAACATTTGAATCATACAAATCATTGCTGGAAAGCGTCCATTACATGGCATGAAAACATTGGTAAGAATCGATAAGATTCGCATTTTTTTACTTTCCATAATTCTTGTTCCAGTGACACCTACCGCGTTACAACCAAGTCCCATACACATAGTTAAACTTTGCTTGCCACAAGAGCCGCACTTTTGAAATGGTTTATCTAAGTTAAAAGCAATTCTAGGTAATAGTCCGTAATCTTCAAGTATTGCAAACAATGGAAAGAAAATCATCATTGGAGGAAGCATCACCGAAACAACCCAATAAAGAGTCCGATATCCTCCAAGTAACAATGGATTTAAAATACTTTCTGGTAAAAATGATAAAACTTTAAATAACCAAGGCTCTAATTGTTCAAAAAAAGAAAATAGCCATTCTGAAGGAAAATTGGATAAATATATCGTTAAAAATAAAAGGAAGAAAAACAAAAGAATAAAAAATGGAATACAAGTTTTTTTATTTGTTAAAATATGATTCCAAAACCGATCTTCCCTCTTTTCTTTTTCATTGTCTCTATGAATCACTTCTTTCATGATGTCTTGTCCAAAAGCATGATAACTTAATATCACTTCGACTCTAGAAATATATTTTTGATAAAATTTTAAAATATGTTCTTCCTTCTCGTTTCCCCCAAAATGATTTTCTCTTAAATAATGCAAAGCCATTCCCTGACTAAAATCCTTTTTTTCTAAAATCCAATCTAAATAATGTTTTATTTTCTCTTGATGAACAATTTTGATTTGACTTGGTTTTCTTTCGTTATTTAAGGTATCACAAAGCAAAGTTAAGCCTTGTACATTTTTCATACTTGTGGGAATCACTGGAACATCTAAAAATTCTTTAAGCTTTTCTACATCTATTTGAATATTTTTTAATTTAGCTTCATCCATAAGATTTAATGCCACGACTACGTTTTTAGTTACATCTAAAACTTCTAAAATCAAAGTGAGACTTCGTTCTAAGTTGGTCGCATCGGCAACCACCAAAGCAACATCATAATCGCCTTTTAAAACAAATGAACTGGCAATCTTTTCTTCTTCACTCTCTCCAATCAAGGAATAAGTTCCTGGTAAATCGACAATCTCCCAAGTCACATTTTTATAAACAAACTCTCCGACTTCGTTTTCAACAGTCTTCCCCGTCCAGTTTCCCGTATGTTGATTTTTATGTGTCAAAATATTAAATAAAGAAGACTTTCCCACATTCGGATTTCCAATTAAACACACTTTCTTATGCATACTCCACCATAATTTTATCCGCATCTTCTTGTCTTAATGCAAAAGTGCAACCATAGATGGTATAAGCAATCGGGTCTTTTAAAGGACTTTCAAAGACACATCGAATTTTGTTTCCTTTGATAACACCTAAATGCAACGTTTTAAAATATTTTTGTTCTTCTAAATGAATTTCTTTAATAATCCCACTTTCTCCTACTTTTAAATCTGATGCTTTTATCATAAACATCGTACCTTTCTAAGGTAGTATATGTAAGAAAAAAGTTTCGGGAATCATTTTATTTTTAATCATTTTGCATATAATGTTAAAAAAGGAGGTATCCATGTTTCCTCCCAATATAGACCCTCAACTCTATTCAATTTCAGCAGCCATTATAGGCGCGGTGATATCTCCAGAACTCACTCCTAACGAAGCCAACAGTGTGGGAAACTGGCTTGTCCTCGTCGGAGATTACCTTCTTGCTTATGCTGGACAACTTGCTTTAATCCAAGGAAGAATGGAAACGAATCAAAACCAAAATAGTCAAATGCAAATGGATTCTTTAATTGAAGTCTTAAAAAGAATGGAATGTGAAATCGAAAAGTTAAAAAAGAAATGTTCTTAAAATTATTTTCTTCGATTTTCACTTATTAAAGAAAGTTCTTCCGTGAGTTGTTTGATTCTTTCAATAATTCTTCTTGCTTTTAATTTATCCAATTCTTTCCCAGCTAAATGAATTTCTAGTTCTTCTAAAGTTAAATTGGATGTAAAGAAGGTTGGTAAATGAGAATTCATTCTCGATTGTAAAATCGTTCCCAATACTTCATCACGACTCCATTCACTCACCTTTTCGGCTCCAATATCATCAATACACAAAACATCCACTGTTTGATAATAATTCATCTTAGCATCATAAAATTCCCAATCTTTTAAATCTTTTAAAACTTCAGGAAAATAAATAAGTTCAGTAGTCACGTTTTTCTTTTCTTCTAGTTCATTTAATAAAGCACCGATTAAAAATGTTTTTCCAGAGCCAAAACTTCCACTTAAATAAAGTCCTTTTTGAGGTTTTGAAAAATCAAAGTTTTCAAAGTATTCAATAATCCATTTAATCACTTTTGCTCTTTTTTTATCACTGCCATCAATATCTTTCATTCTTGCTTCTTTATTTTTTTCAAGTTCACTTTTTCTCACTTCATTTTCTTTCACTTTATAACGACATGGAACATAAGAGAAAGTGAATAATCCTTCTTCTTTCTTAGGCATACTCACATGTCCTAAGTAAGCATTTTTACATTCAAAAAGACCTTTACATTTTTTACAATGTTCAAGTTCTTCCACAGTATCTTGTAATTTAGTAACTTTTTTCATTGTTTCTTCTTTGGTAAGTCCAACAGACTTCACTAATTCACGGAAACTCTCATTTTGACATGCTTCTTTTAAATTTTTTTCTAATGCTTCTATATTTTTATTTCCACTTACAAACATAAGGCCCTCCTAATCTTTATATTTACTTAACATACTTTCAAGTTCATTTGATTCTTCCTCTGTCATACCCTCTTTTTCAATCTTTTCATTAAACCATACTGGTACATCATTAGAGACAGGTTTATTACTTACTTTATTTAATTTATTCATCATTCTTTTATGTTCTTTCTCGGCTAATGCCATCGCATCTTTTGCTGTTTGAACCCCGATTCGTTTCCACTGACCAGCAATCGTTTCTACAAAAGAACTATTTAATTTATTATTATTTTTTTTAAGAACATAATCAATGAGCACATTACATACAGCCGGCTGTAATCCAACATCGACCAATAAATATTCAATAAGTCTTAAATCCCTATTTGTGGGACTTCCTGTATGATATTTACTTCGAAGAAAATCATAAGGTGTTGTATTTTCAAAAACTTCAATAATCTTTCCTTTTTTTGATGTATCCCCGACTGGGTCTTTTAAATAATCAGGTTGAGACCGATAAATAAGAGTTGGTAATTTTCCATGATGATTATATTGATAATATTTTCTTGTTTGAATTCGTAGTTCTTCTTTGTCAATCGCACCTTTTTCATTCATACATAATCTTATAATTTCACACATTTTTAAAGTATCTAAATCATAAACCAACGCTAAGTTATTGATAAGTTCTTTCATTTTTTTGGTAAGTGTTTTTTCAGTTACCATTCCTCTTGGCAAACTAGAAATCAGTAAATCAAAATCTACTTGGTCTTGCATAGTAATCGGTAAAACTTCTCTTCCAATCGCCTCAAAGGAAACAGAATCACTGGATGATTTAAAGAGCTCATCAAAAGGTGTCGTAATTTCTATATAGTCTTTGAAAGAAAACGGTAAAACGGAAAATTCTTGTTTTAATAAGTCATATTCTTTCGCCCCGATGTTATTGTATAAAACAACATTAAAAATAGGATTTGCAAAAAACTCTTTTGGAGTCATAGGTGAATATAATTCATAGACATAGTTACTTGGTTCCCCTGCTTCATAATAAGTTTTTAATAATCCAACAGCTTCCAATGTTTTACGAGCCATTTTAATGGATTCTAAATTCATTTTTAACAGAGTCATAAGGTGATGATGAGAGTAATCGGTACTTACAGAATTATAACGCTCTAAGTCTCTCCATAAAGTCATATATAAACTGACTGCATTGGAGCCAATAATAGGTTCATAAAGACTTACTAAATATTTACAATCTAATTCTGTAAGAAGTGTTTTATTAAGTACAATATATTTATCTGCTGGTAGTAACGAGATGTTCATAACTCTCACCTCTTTCTTAAACTCTATTATAAAAGAAATCATTTGATTTCTCAAGAAGAAACAAAAAGTTTTAAAATCACTTTTTCCTACTTGAATTTTATATTTATTTTTGGTATACTGTATATAGATGAAGGAAACTTCATATAATAAAAAAGGAAGCATTTCAGTTTTGCACACTGAATGCCTACCGAAAAAGATTGGAGACATTTACAATTTACTTGTAAGTGTCATTTCTTTATTATGGAAAGAATAAATATTACTTGCCATAATATTGTGATAATGTAATCAAATATTTGAAGTATAAATTTCCTGTTTTGACTCATATACATCACACCCCTTTCTTCTTTAAATTTTGTTATAGAGAGAAGAAAGTGGTAGACACTCAGCAACTAAAATGCTTCCTGCAAACATATTAACACACTTTTATAATATTAGCAAGCAAAAATATTATTTTTTGCCACTTGAATTTTTATTTTATTTTTGATATACTGTATACAGATGGAGGAAACTTCATAAAATAAAAAAGGAAGGTATTTCAGAATAGCCGCTGAATGCCTCACCTATAGTCAGGCATTTAATAAGATTCTATTTGAATTTTATTAAGTGCCTTTTTGCATCATTACGTACAAAAATGCTAAAAAGCATATTGTAAATAATGTAGCAAGTGCTAATAGATATTTGAAAATCTTTATTACAAAAGTTCTTCGCTTATCCATGGCTCATCACCTCCTCGAGCTTATCATAGCCGATAGGTGAAAAGGCACCCAGTTTTTCTAAAAAACTTCCTACAAACATATTAGCATACATTTATAATATTAGCAAGCAAAAAATGATATTTTCCTACTTGAAATTTTATCTCATTTTTGATATACTGTATACAGATGAAGGAAACTTCATAAAATTAAAAAAGGAAGTATTCAGTTTTCCATTACTGAATGCCTACCTATATGGATTTACGACATTTACAATTGCTTGTAAGTGTCATTTTTTGTCATAAAGAAAAAGAAAAGCTATACTTACTTTTCTTAACATGCATCCGTACAAACATCTAAACTGATTGAATTTAATAATTCTTTTAAAGTATTTTTAAGTTTTTCTCGGTCACTATCGGACAATGTTTCATACCCTGTTTCTTGTGCATCTACAGTTCCCTCATGAAATGCTTTAATCTTCCCACCTTGAACTGCTACAATGGTGGGAGCATAAAGTCTTTTTTCATTGGTCTCAATACTTTTTCCTTTGGAATCATATAAAGTATAATCACTTAAATAATCTTTTAATAAATCTAATATTTTATAATAATTGGCACTACCCTCTTTTTGAGTAATCACTTTATCATTTTCATCTAAAGCAAGAGTAGAACGAATGTCTTTGATATTTAAGTAATAAATCTCACCAATACTTTCTTCTTTAGCTGCCTCCTCTAAAATTGGCAGTATAGTTCGACACCAAGGACAAGTTGGAAAACCAAAATAAATAATGCCAGACCCACTTTCTAAAATCTTTACAATTTCTTCTTCTGTTTTATATACAAAAGGATTGTCATCATCAAGTTCTACAACAGGATATTCTTTTTTATTATTTTCATTTACTTGACCATTCAAAGAACCATATTCTTCCTTTATTTTTATTGCATCCTTTTCTTCCGTTTCTCTATTTTGAAAAGCAAAGAAGGCACACACACAAGCAATCACTACAATCACACCTAGTAAACCTATTAACACCCAGTTTTCTTTCTTCACTTTTATTCACTTCTTTCTATTACTATTATAACGAAAAGACATGAAAAAAACAAGATTTCCCTTGTTTTAGACAGCATTTTTCACTTCTTGGATGTATTTATTTACTTTTGTAGCCCAAGTTGTACTTTCCGCATACTTTTTATTAATTTGTTCTGGTGTTACAATTCCTTTTTGAATATAATTTTTAGAAAGGTTTCTGATCATTGCTTCGATTCCAGCATCTAAGCTTTCAAACGTATCATAAGACCCACCATTACATCTTCCAGGTCCTTTCATTCCACCAACATTGTTACATTTACGTACTAAAGCACTACAATTCCATTTACAACCTGTTTCTAGTAAAGTAATTGATACAGCTAAATAAGGATCTACTCCATATTCCAAAGAATATTTTGCAAAACTACTTCCATATCCAGCTAAATCACTATGTAAACTTAAATTTAGTTTGTCTGTAAGCTCTGCCATCGTCATACCATCATATACAATAGGTTCTGGTGTGGTAGCTTTCAAACTAATAATTTCAATTTGTTGTTCTATATTTTCAATATTTTCTTGGCTGTTTAATTCATTTTTTTGATTTTTCATCAAAATCGTTTCATATAAGAAATTTCCTGAAGTTGTAATTCCACTTTCAAAAGTCACTAAGATGACATCTTCTAAACGATTTACTAAAAATTCTAAACATCCAATAACGGTCAAAGCTAATACGATTAACTTTACCGAGGGTAATTTTTTCATTTATAATCCATCCTTCTTTTTTTCCGGAAAGCATCACTATCATACCATAGTCTATGTGTCTTTGTCAAATATTTTCTTTCAAAAACGCGTACATTTGTTTTTGAAAGAAACAAAAAAGCACCTTACAATAAGGGCTTGTAATAGTATCATTTTTTTTATGTTTTTATCCAAAAAAGAGGAACGTGATAAGAAAAGCAGCTAAAATTCCCATAAAATCAGCAAATAAACCAGCCTGTAATGCATGTTTGGTTTTAGTAACTCGAATGGACCCAAAATATAAAGCCAAGACATAGATGGTTGTATCAGTACATCCTTGTAAATTGGAGGCCAGTCTTCCCACAAAAGAATCAGGTCCATACATTTGAAAAATATTGGTCATAATGGCTAAAGAGGCTGTTCCTGAAATCGGTCTTACAAAAGCCATTGGTAAAATACTAAGAGGAATTCCAAAACGATTTAATGTAGGTGTCAAAAAAGAAAAAAGAAATTCCAAAAATTTACTATTTAAAAAGATATTCGTAACAAACACCATGGCAATCACAGCAGGAGCAATCTTAAAAGTAGTAATCAGTCCTTCTTTAGCCCCAGCAAGAAATGATTCATAGATGTTTACTTTTTTCTTAAAAGCATAGAGTACAATTCCTAAAACAAAAATAGGAACAATGTAATTAGAGAGTTGAAACACGGTTTTTCCTCCTCTTTATATAATCAAAAATAAGCCCGGCTATATTCGATGAGAAAGTCGCCAGAATACTAGTTAAAATAATTTCCGATGGATTTGCACTTCCATACATCATTCGAAGGGCAATCACGGTCGTTGGAACAATGGTCACTCCACCCGTATTTAATATTAAAAACGTAACCATAGCTTCTGTTGCCGTATCCTTTTGAGGATTATCTTCTTGCAAGCATTCCATCGCTTTTAAGCCAAACGGAGTCGCCGCACTACCAAGACCTAAAGCATTCGCGGCAATATTCGAAGCAATATAACCTAAAGCAGGATGATTTTTGGGCAAACTTGGAAATAACTTACTTAAAAGAGGACACACTAATTTGGAAAACTTTTCTAAAATTTTCGAGTCTTCGGCAATTTTCATAACACCTGTCCATAAAACAAGTAAAGGAAGCATATCCAAAAGAAGTTTGATTCCATCCGTTCCCCCTTTTAAAATTTGATTATTTAAACTTTCAATATTCCCTGTAAAAATCGTAAATAAAGAACCTACGACAAGGAAAAAAACCCAAATATATGTTACCATCGAAACAACCACCTTAGAAATCTTTGAAAGAAGTTTTCTTTTTTCTCTTCTTTAGCCTCTTCTCTTTGATAAATTTTCACACTTCCAAGCAAAGAATCTTTTAAATACACTTCGGCTACCCCAACTTCAGTATTTTTTTCATTTGTATCTATTTTATAATCAATACGAATACTTTCTTTCTCATCACTCGTGAGCAAAGCATAAAAACTTTCTTCTAAATAATACTTTTCTGGATGATTCGCATCAATAATCGTACTGTCTTTATCAAGCAATAAAACTCTTTCATAGGTTTCAAAAACACTTTCGCATAACTCTTTATGATCTGCAAAATCATTTCCATCATTTAAAGTCACGACAATGCAAGTTTTATCATCTTTCTTGGAAGCCGTGACTAAAGTTCTTCGAGCTTTTTCGGTAAAGCCTGTTTTTCCACCAATGTTATATTCATAAGTTCGTAAAAGTTTATTTTTGTTTTGCCAAACATAAGTTTTTCCTGTTGTCTTAGCAGTATAACTTTTGGTTTTGATAATTTCTCGAAAAGTTTCATTTGTTAAGGCGTAACGCATAAGTTTGGCCATATCGATAGCAGTTGAAGTATTCCCACTTCCATCTTGTTCTTCCAGTCCATGCGGATTTAAAAACTTCGTATGACTCATTCCTAGTTCGTAAGCTTTCTCATTCATCAGTTTTACAAATTCTTCTAAACTTCCTGAAACATGAAAAGCAATTTCAATCGCTGCATCATTTCCACTTCGAAGCATCAGTCCATAAAGTAAATCTTTTAACGTAATTTCTTCCTCTAAACTAAGATAAATGGCACTTCCATAAGCTTTTAAAACTTCTTCCCCAACTTTTCTTACACTATCTAGTTCTTTATTTTCTAAAGCAATGATTGCAGTCATAATTTTGGTTGTACTGGCAATTAATTTTTCTTTCTCCCCATTATGACTCATTAAAATACGTCCTGAATCATAATCCATCACTGCATAACTTTCCGCCGAAATGGCTGAAACACGAATAGGAATCAAAAGAAGTAAAAGGATAAGACAACATTTTTTCATGAAAACCACCTAGTGAAATATATGAAAAAAGAAACCATTCTATGAGTTTCCTTTTATTTCATCGTTCCTTTAAGTACTTTTTTCGTATCACTAATCACAATAAAAGCATCTGGATCATTTTGCTGAATTAAAGTTTCCAATTTTTTTAAATTTTTCGTACTCACTTCAATGAAAATCATAAGCTTTGGAACACTGTTAAAACCACTTTCTAAATGAAGAATATTAATGGGGTATCCTCGTATTTTTAAGGAATTCACTAAATCTTTTTTTTCTTCTTCATCAATAATAATTTGAACCCCTACTTCTCCCCGAATAAAATGTTTCGATAATAAACTTCCAATGAGAGTCCCCGTTGCAAAACCTAGCGAATAAGAAATGGGAATCCATAAACTTTGAATAGGAATCGTAAGAGCTTCTCTAGCTACTAAAAACCAAATCATAATTTCTGCAAAAGCTAACAAAGAACCTAAAACACATTTACCCTTTAATAAAATATTTTGTCTAAACGTCGCGATAGTCACATCTAAAATACGGGCAAAGAAAATCTTGATACAAACAAATAGTAGTTTCATAAAATCCCTCTTTTATAGTTTGGATCATTTTATTTTTTATATGCGAAAAGGCAAGAAAAAAGTCTTAGAAAATTCCTAAGACAACCACAAGAACAACAACGGCAATGATGATAAGAAGTCCAAAGAGAATAATCCATATATAGAAATTGGAATCCGATCCTTCTCTTTTTTCATAATAAACCTTTTTGCCATTATATTTTTCAGTAATCATTTCTTCTTGAAAACGATTTTCTTTTTTCATTTGTTTATAAGTAGCCATTTGGTCTTGACTTAACATTGCTCCACAGAATGGACAAATTCCTCGGTCTGTTCCAATCGCTTTTCCGCATCTTTTACAGTTCATAGTAATCCTCGATAAAATGATTTCCTTTATGACCAGCGTCTCCTGGCTCGTCTTTTAATAAATCAATATAATTTTGTTGTCTTAATGCTTCATATAAAACAATGGCAACAGAATTTGATAAATTTAAAGCTCGAACTTTATCCGTCATTGGAATTCTTGCACAAGATTCTAAATGAGGCTTCAAAATGCTTCTTGGGATACCTGTACTTTCTTTTCCAAAAATAAGATAAATATTTTCATCCGTATTTGAATAATCAAACTCCGAATGTGGTTTATGACCATATCTTGTATAAAAATAATAAGTTCCCTGATTTTTCTTCTCAAATTCTTCCCAATTTGAATATACTGTATAATCACAATGCTCGATGTAATTTACCCCACTTCTTTTAATATACTTTTCTTCCAAAGAAAAACCAAGAGGCTCAATCAAATGAAGACGAGTATGTGTAGCAACACAAGTACGCATGATATTTCCAGTATTTCCAGGAATTTCTGGTTCAAATAAAACAACGTTTAACATATGCACCCTCCTAAAAGAAAAAAAGATTTCTCTTTTTATTTTGTAATTTCATAAATATCAAGTAACTTTTGGAAATCTCCTACTTCTAACATTTTTTCATCTTCACGTTCTACAACTTCTTCTAGCTTTCCATTTCGGTAATATAAAATTGCTGGAGTGTGTTCTAAACCTTTTGTTAATAATAGATTCCTTCCTGCAACACTTGATGCATTGCTGATTGGCCCACAATTATCAACTAAAGGATAAACATAAAAATCTTCAATATGATTTTCACGAATCAGTCTTGCTAAATCTTTTTCTAAATGAAATTCTTCTTCATTAAATGAAGTCACAAGAATAAACGCTTGGTCTCCTAAAATAGCATTTGGAATTCCATCACAAGTCACAGATGCTGCATATTCTTTTTCAACTAAATAACTTTTATCTTTCCATTTATCACTGTAAGAAGCACCACTTTCCTCTGCTTGTATAAAAGCCACGATAACACCTACTGCTAAAACAAGAAAGGCTACAACAGCCATAATAATTGCTTTTAAATGACTCTTTTCATTCCAAACAACTTTTGCCTCTTTTTTAGGTTCTTCATTCATTTCAATTGGTTCTTGAAAACTTTCTTTCTCTTCAATAATTTTTTCTTCTACAACTTTCTTCTCTACTTTGGCAACGGGTTTCTTAGATGCTGGCTTTTTGGTCGTTGTCTTTCTAGTAGTCGTCTTTTTTACACCGTTTTTCTTAGCTGTACTTGTCTTTGTACTCGTTTTCTTTGAAGTTGTTTTTTTCTTTTTTTCATCCATATAAATCCCTATCTTTCCTTAATAAAAAGATACCACAAAAAGAAGAGGAATACAAGAAAAAAAGACACTTTTTTCGTGCCTTTAATATCCCTTATTTTTATAATATTTATATAATTCTTTAAAACGATTAAAATGAACAACTTCTCTTTGTCTTAAGAATAGAAGTGGTGCAAGGACATCTTCATCATCCGTTTCATCAATTAAGTTTTCATAAATAGCTCTTGCTTTTTGCTCAGCAGCCATATCTTCCGATAAATCAGCTAATGTATCTCCAGTTACAGCAAAGTAAGTCACAGTAAATGGATTTCCAAAAGAATCGGTTGGATATACCCCTTTTCCATGCTCTGTATATAGACTTTCTAGACCATTTGCTTTTAATTCTTCTACGGTTGCATCTTTCACTAATTGACTCACCATCGTACAAATCATTTCACAATGTCCAAGTTCTTCTGTTGCAATATCATTTAACAAAGCTTTTCCTTTTTCATCTGGCATTGAAAACTTTTGACTAAAATAACGAAGAGATGCAGCAAGTTCTCCATTCGAACCCCCAAATTGAGTTAATAAATTTTTTGCCATTTTCAAATCTTTTTTCTGAATATTAATTGGATAATTTAAATGTTTGACATACTTAAACATATTTAGTCCCTCCTGTCTTATCCCATGGCCATGGATTTTTAATCCAGTTAAAGGTATTTCCTGTTGTATCTGTAACGATAAGTGGACCATATTTTTCTGTGTAAGCCTCTTCTACATCACATTTTTCTTTCGTATATTTTTTAAACAACATGAAAGCATTTTGGTCTTCTGGATGTAAATCTAAATAGAGATTCAAATCAACAATTGCAAAAGCATAAGACATTAATTTTAAAAGCATAGTTTCTCTTTCATTTTCCCCTTTTAATTTGTAATACGTTAAATTTTTGTAAGGCACATATTCGTCACGAAATAAATTTCCTCTTAAAAACCCTTCTTCCGGTGTTAAAAACTTATCGGTTCTCATTTCTTTCGAAAAGTCGCTTCCTGGAATTTTAAAAAAGCCAATTTCATAATTAAAATCTGTGTTATCAAATAACATATTTTTCCCTCCCATAGGTATTTTACTTAAATACTCTATTTGTGATTAGGATAAACGTCTAAAAAAAAACAGTTTTATTTCACTGTTTTCATTTTTTCATACTTTCTTGCCTTGCATCCTTTAAAAGATTCACCACGTCTTGTTCGCTTAAAAATCCCATAAGACGATTTAATTCTGTTTTGATATTTGCTACACTGATTTGATTGGTTTCTTTTAATTTTAAATAGATTTTCCACACTTCATCCAAAAAGTAATCTGATTTTCCTTCGTCAACAAAATGATCAAAACCAATACGACACCAGTCCCGATAATAAGCCCAGACAGCATTTTCTTCACACACCTGGTCAATCATCGATAAAATAATATTATATTTATCAGTTAAAGAAAAGGCATCTAACCCTGCTTGTACTCGGTATATACTTTTATCAATTTCGACTAGTGGTAGATTCCAACTCTCAGCCATTTCTTTTGCTTTTTTATATCCATGACAAGCATCTTTTAATCCATAGTCCATAATATAGATTCCAATCGGTTGTACCGTATCTTTAATTAATAGTTCATTATAAATACTGTCATCCAAAATATGTCCCGTCATTTTTTTAGATAATTCTTTATTTTTTTCAATGATTAATTTTAAAGGAAACACAAAATGATAAGATTGCAAACTTCTTAAAATAAATTCATCATCCACTTTTAAAGGGTCTTTTTCTTCACCATCATTATCAATCCATGAATAAATATCTTCAGGATATGCCGAGATCACATCTTCATAAGGATATATAAAACCAATACTTCCATATTGAGAAGCATATGTTCCAAATTGTTCTTCCATAACATAACTCACAGATATTTCTTGTTTACGATAATTTTGATTATCTTTTAATATTTTAGCTCCTCCCGTGCTATATACTAAAAAACGAGGAGGTTTCTTCTTATTTAAATAATCTTCAATAGATGTTATTTCTAATTTGTTATATTTATGCACGATAGAATTATAAAAATCTAAAATCTCTTTAAGTCTTTCCATATTACTACTATGATTCACATATTCTAAGAGGTATTTGAAGTTTTCTTCATCTTCTTTAGTATCATAGTGACTCACTAAAAACTCGATACTTTCTTTTAAATATCCTACATACTTTTTAAAATCTAGTTTAAGCCATTTTTGCTCCAATATTTTTTGCATTTCATGAATGAGTACATCATAATTTTCAAAAAAATCTATGACATCTTGTACACTCATTATTTCTTTATCTATAATATTGGATACTTTTTGCTTGTAATCTTCTTGTTGGTCTTCTGGTAAATTCTTGATGTATTTTAGTAAATTTTTGGTTGCATATTCTATTCTTCCATTTACATAATAAGAACTATTGATTTTTGATTCATTTAAATATTTCATACTCTTTCTCCTCTAATACTCAATAGGAATTGTCGGATCTAATTTTGAGAATATCTTACTCATATAATGGTTTGCTTTTTTATAAATATAAAGAGAATCTATGGATAGAACAAAGCCAATTAATGCACTTGCTGGTGTGATTGGAATTAAATTAAAGAAATCATATTGGAATAACACACAGTAGATGAAGCCTAAAAGTAATCCCATAAATAACACGATTCGAAGTAAAGTAAATGGTGTACAAATTTTATAAAGATAAATAAATCCTGTAATCGCGGTTAAGAACACAGCAATCGAACTTTGCATTTCATAAGATAAATGGAACGTATAAGTAAATAATGTGACGAGTAGAACATTAAAGACAATCGTTAAAGCAACAGGAAGGCTTCGACTGACAACTTTTAAAAGAAAGTTTCCTTTCACTAAATCATGGTTCGGTTCTAAGGCTAAAATGAAAGATGGAGTTCCAATCGTAAATGTGGTAATTAAAGTAAGTTGTATAGGAATAAAGAAATATTTTGCAGATAGTACAACACTTAAAAGAATGAGTAAAACGGTATAAATCGTTTTTACTAAAAGTAAAGATGCACTTCTTTCAATATTGTTAATGGTTCTTCTTCCCTCGGCAACAATTTTTGGTAAAGAATCAAAGTTATCATCTAATAATACAAGTTGAGCCACATTTCTCGCGGCATCACTTCCACTAGCAACTGAGATTGCACAGTCAGATTGTTTTAAAGCAAGAACGTCATTCACTCCATCTCCTGTCATTGCAACGGTTCTTCCGCTCTTTTGTAATGTTTCAATAATAATCTTTTTTTGTTCTGGTTTTACTCGGCCAAAAACTTGATACTCTAAGATAGCTCCCTTTAATTCTTCCTCGCTTAAATCTCCCACATCAATTCCTTTCATGTTTTTAAGACCTACACGTTCCGCAATATTCAAAACTGTTTTTACTTGGTCTCCTGAAATAATCTTCACAGCAACTCCCTGAGATTTAAAGTATTCTAAAGTATTTTTTGCTTCTTCACGAATGACATCCTCTATCAGAATGTATCCTAAAATTTCAATATCACTTGGCGTTTTACTAATTTTCTTTTGACTAGTCCCTACAAGTAAAACCCGGTAATTCTCTTGTTTTTTTACAATATCACTAGGAATTAATTTTTTATCGGATATCAAAAATTCCGGTGCACCAATATAAATAGTTCCATGACTTTTAAACTCAATTCCACTAAACTTTCGTTCGGAAGAAAAAGGAATTTCTTCGACAACAGTATCTGTGACTTCCTGTTGAAATTCTTGTTGCAAAGCTTCCATCGTAGCATTCGCATCTCTCACATTTTGACAAAATAAGGAAACAATCTCACTTAAATGTTCTTTCGTTGCTTTTTTATAAGGAATGGTATCCACAACTTTCATTGATCCCTTTGTAAGTGTTCCTGTTTTATCTAAACAAATGACATCTACTCTTGCTAACGTTTCAATACAATAAAGTTGTTGTACTAAAACTTTGTATTTTGACAAACGGATAACACTCACTGCCATCACAGAACTCGTAAGTAAAACAAGCCCTTCAGGAATCATTCCAATTAAAGCTGCAACCGTCGTAAAAATTGCATCAGTGACGACTCCTTCACTTGCATGAAATTGACTAAAGAACATAATAATTCCAATTGGAATAATACAGATAGATAACACTTTTAAAAGTTTTTCAAAAGAATCCATAATAATCGAATTTACTTTTTTATTGTATTTAGCTTCTCTAGATATTTTTGATACATAGTTTTCATTTCCAATATGAACAATTTTAGCTAGGCATGTTCCACTCACTAGAAAAGAACCGGAAAGCAACGAGTCACCTTTTTTCTTTACTATAGAATTAGGTTCTCCAGTAATTAACGATTCATTGACTTCTACTTCTCCATCTAAAACAATAGAATCACAAACAACTTGATGTCCTCTTTGAAGTTCAATCACATCATCTAAAACGAGTTCTTCTAATTTTTTAGATACTTTCTTACCATCACGAAGAACAATAATATCCGATTCAGAAACCATGGAAAGTTTATCAATAATTTTCTTAGAAATAATTTCTTCAATAATACTAATAATCGAATTGATAATAATAACACCCATAAACAAACAATTTTTTAAACCTTGAAAAAGTTGATGACTAAATAATCCTGAAAGAAAAACAGCAAGTCCTAAAGCTAAATTTAAAAAGTTAAAATAAGTAAAAAAGTTACTTGCAATAATTTGTTTAATTGATTTTGTTTTAGGTTGGTCATCAAAGTTTACAAGTCCTTTTTGAATTCTTTCTTCCACTTCACTTTGACTCAAACCATTTTCTTCATATTTTTCCATAATTCCACGTCCTCATTAAAAAAATTATAACAAAAAAAAGACAAAAAAAGAAGTTTTATTCTTCAAGTGTTAAATTGGTTGTCACCCAGCGTAACAACCAATTTTATTTTCAGTAGATAATTATCATTTTTTTGCTTGCTAATATTATAAAAGTGTGCTAATATGTTCATAGGAAGCATTTTAGTTGCTGAGTGTCTACCACTTTCTTCTCTCTATAACAAAATTTAAAGAAGAAAGGGGTGTGATGAATATGACGAAAAGACATATATATCGTTTAAAAGTCTTGCAGTATGTAATCACCATATTATGGGAAATCATATTAATTATTTTCCTAATAAAAAAATGACACTTACAAAAATGTAAATGTCTATACTCTTTATAGGTAGACATTCAGCATAGCTAAACTGAAATGCTTCCTTTTTATTTTATGAAGTTTCCTCCATCTGTATACAGTATATCAAAAATAAAATAAAAATTCAAGTAGGAAAAAATTATATTTTGATTTTTTACCACTTCTCTCCTTTTATACCTCCTTACTCTATTCATAATCATATATTCCTTGAATCTTTTCCATATCAACTGTCTTAGGCTCTATAATTTCCCAAGAATCTTCATTCAATACACAATCAAATGAAATGGTATATAAAATACGATTTTTCTCTTTGTCCATATATTCGAGTTGTAAATTTTTATATTTGTTTTGGTCTATCGTTCCATCTTTTTCTAAAAATTCACTTTGATGTTTTTGAACATATTCTAAAGCTTCTTTTTGACTATGAATATAATCATAAACTTCCATTTCTACTTCTATCGTGGCATGATTTCCATTATATGTTTCATGAACAATCTTATATTCTAAATTAACATACTGTCTTTTCATAATCAAATCATATAGTTTTGCTTGAGCTTCCGTAAGTTTTTCTTTTTCTTCCTTATCCTCTAAAGATGCAACTATATTTTGGTCATGATTTCGTATTTTTTCTAAATATTCTTTTACAGCATCAGGTGCTGAAATATTTACACATCCCGTTAAGAAAAAGCAAAGAATTAAAAGAACAAAGAATTTTCTCATAGTTGTCCTTTATAAGACAAACGAATAATCTTTACAATTTTATGAAGTTTCTTCATATTTCCATTTGCTAAATCTTTTTCGAAATCCTTAATCATTTTATCTAAATCACTTTCTAAAACGCCAAACCATTCATAATAAAGATAAGAGCACTTTGCAACATTGTTGCTTTCTTTTAAGGTTTTCAGTTCAATCTCCAACAGATGTTTTTCTTTCATTTGTTGTCTAAGTAAAGAACGAAGTTCTAATTTTTCATGGACTTTATAAGGCACTTCTGTTTCTTTTAAGTTACAGGAAACTTCATTACAATTATTTTCATCTTCAATCAAAAGTTTACTTCTTGAAACAACATTTCCATAAGAATCAAATTCTAAAACAATACTATTTTTGGTACTCGAAAATAAAAGACAATTTGTTTTATCCGAAGCATTTTTAAAAATTGTTTTCTCGGCTAAGCCATTCACCCATTCAGGGTCTATCGTGACTTCATATTTCATAAAGTTTCTAATGTCACTTTCTAAAACACGAATGAGAGGAATTTTTTTAATAGGAACTAAATGGTCTTCATTCTCCCATTCATAAAATTCCCATAACTCTGTATCTAAATTCACTAACAAATCATAATAATAATGCATGTTTATTCTCCTTTTCTATGTAATGCAAAAAACAATAAAACAATACCTGCCCAAAGAATATGGCATTCTATTCTTCTAATAATAAAATAAACATAATCCAAAAAACTATACCCAAAAGAAAACAAATTTAAGTAAAGAATGCAAAAGAAAAGACCAATCGAAACTAATAAAATGCCAAGTACAGCCATAAAAAATTTTTTCATTTGACTCTCCTATTAAATATTCTATTTCTTATTTTGAAATTTTATTATATAATGGAATAGGTGATAGTATGGAATTTATAAAATATATTTTGTTAGGAATTTTACAAGGGTTTACGGAACCCCTTCCGATCTCGTCGAGTGGACACTTGGTTTTGGCAGAACATTTATTTAATATTGGTCCTCTTTCGGATGTAAATTTTGAGATTATTGTAAACTTTGGTTCTTTCTTAGCAATTCTTCTTATCTTTTGGAAAGATATTGTTCATCTTGTATCTTCTTTCTTTATCTATCTTTTTAATAAAAAGAAAAGAAAGACTGTTGCAAAAGAATTTAAGTATTGCCTAATGATTATTGTTGGAAGTATTCCCGTTGGAATTGCCGGAGTGTTATTTAAAGATGCGATTGATAATTTCTCAAATAACACTTTAATTTTAGGAGTTGCGTTCTTAATCACAGCTTTCCTACTTTTCCTAGTTAAGGGCTCCAAAGGAAAAAAAGAGGATTATGACATCACTTACAAAGATGCCATTATCATTGGACTTATGCAAATGATTGCTTTAATGCCTGGTATTAGTCGAAGCGGGTCTGTTTTAGTTGGATGTCTTCTTTGTGGACTTTCTCGTAAATCTTCTTTGAAATATACATTTATGTTATACTTCCCAGTCAGTGCTGCTTCGATGGTTCTTGGTGTCAAAGATATGATTGAAATGGGAACAGCAAGTACTCTTCTTCTTCCTTATGCTTGTGGACTCATCGCAGCATTCGTGGTTACTTATCTTTCTTATAAATGGTTATCGAGTCTTGTTCAAAAAGGACATCTTTGGAAGTTTTCTATTTACTGTTTGTGTTTAGGAATATTTGTTTTATTTTATTTCCGTTAAAAAAATGTTAGTGACTCACTAGCATTTTTATTTAGACTTCTTGAAGTTCTTCGATTTCTTTTTTACTTTCTCGAAGCTCTTTTCGTTCACCAAATTCTACTTTATTGATGGAATCAAATCTTTTAGTAATTTTCTCAGTCGTGTTATGAATATCTTTTACATCTTTACTTACGGTATCAATACTTCGAGAAAGTTTATCCCAACGTTCTCTATAACGACTGAATTCAATGGATAGTTGATTTAATTCCATTTGAATGACTTTAGCATATTTATCTCGTTCCATATTTTTTATGACCATATGAATGGTTGTTAACGTACTCATCAAAGTTGTTGGTGATGTGATCCAAACATGCTTGTTATATGCTTCTTTTAAAATATCAGGATGATAAGCATGAATCTCTGCAAATATTGCTTCTGCTGGTAAGAATAAAATGGCTTGATCCGCGGTTTCATTTGGAATAATGTATTTACTTGATATAGCTTCAATATGTTTTTTAACATCAATTTTAAAGAGTTTGATAGCCATATCTCTTTCTTCTTTAGATAAAGAACGATTCGTCATTCTCTCATAGTTTTCTAATGGAAATTTAGAATCGATACAAACATTACCTAGAGGTTCTGGAGCATGAATAATAGAGTCAGCTACAAAACCATTGGATAATTTATATTGAAGTTCATAGATTTTAGGATTTTGTTCTCCAAAGACACTTGATAAAATATAATTTAAGTTGACTTCACCAAAGATTCCTCTTGTTTTCTTATCCGTTAAGACACTTTGCAGTGAAACAATTTCAGTGGATAAACTATCAATTTTCTTTTGAGCTTCATCAATCTTAGATAATCTTTCTACGATATTCGTAAAAGTTTTATTTGTTTTTTCAAAGTTTTCATCCATTCTCGCATTTACTTTCTCTTGAATTAAAAGAAGTCTTTTTTCCATTTCTTCTCGAAGTAATTCAAAATCTTTTTGTAAAGATTTAGCAAACTCATATTTGAATTCCCCTAGTTCCTTGGTAAGCCTTGATTCAAAGAAACCTAGTTTTTCTGTCATCTGTATATCGTTTTGCTGATTTCCTTTGATTTTAAAACATAAAATTCCTATTCCAATCAGTACTAAAATTAATAAAATAATTATGATATATTCCATTTTTTACTCACCAAGAAAATTGTAACATTTGTTCGCATAAAGTGCAAGAAAAAATGTTACACTCAGTGTAAAACTTGTGTAACATCATAACCAAAGTACTCTAACATTCGAACGACTTTCCCACTGTGAAGACCTTTTTCACAAATAAAATAATAAGGTTTATTCTTATCTAAAAGCCGATCATAATAGAGCATAAATTTTTGATAAGGGATATTTTTAGCACCTGGGGTAGGATGAGACAAAAAATCTTGGGTACTAGACAAATCAATTAATTCTCCCATATTTTTTCGATACTCACTTAAATGAATTCTTTTCATACATTCCACCTATTTTAGGGTATGCAATCCATCCACTTTCGCATATAATATTTACCCAAAGAAAAAGGAATAAGTTTATTATTCCCCAAAGAAATCATCAAAAAATTCATCATCTGTAATTTCATTATCATTCATAAGGACTGAATTCATATCAATATGAATTTTTGGCTTTTCTTCCATCACTGGTTTAGGTTCTTCTTTCACCACTTCTTTTGGTGGTTCTACTTTCTCTACTGTTGTGACTTGTGGTGCTTCGATTACCTTTTCTTCTTCCACGATCGGAAGTTCTTTTGAACTTTCTAATTTGGCTTTTTCTCTTTCTTCCTCTTCATCTAATTCTTTCAATTTTTTATCAATATCAGCAATCATCTTATCAATTTCTTCATTTGTCAAACTAGACACTGGTTTATTTATCCCAGGAATCATATCATCCATAAGAGATGGTTTGGAACCTGGAAAACCTCCACTACTCATTGGTGGCAAACCTCCCATAAAAGGATTGGAACTTGCTCCCATCGGATTCATTCCTGGCATAAAAGGATTAAATCCTGTATTTTGTCCTCCCTCTTCCATCATTTGTTTTCTTTTAGCTTCAGAGACATACGTTTTAATATCAAAAGTTTGAATTGGTTTCATTTCTCTTTCAGGGAAAGGCATATCTCTTCTAGTAATACCCCAGTTCATTTTAAAATCTGGTTCTAGTTTTGTTTTAAATGGATTCATACGAAGCCTTTTAATAATAACTTGTCCTAATTTCATTTTTTGTAAATCCGAAACAGTGACTAAAGGAGTCGAAGCTGTTTTATCTTTTTCTTTACTCTTCACTTCTCCACACATTTTACTAATTTCCTCTAAGGCAGCCATCTCCGTACTAATTAAGTAAATTAAGTTTCCACAGTTTCCTTTTAAAGTTTCAGCAATCTCTTTTCCATAAACATCATTTAACTGAGAAAAGTTTTGAATGATAAAAGTAAAACGAATATCACGAGAACGAGCCGCGGACACCATGGAATCTACATCTTGTAAAGGTGGCATATTAGCAAACTCATCTAGAATAAAGTTTGTACGATATTTTAATTTTCCACCTTGACTTTGTGCAACTTCTACTAAAGTTTCATAACATTGTTTAATAAAAACAGTAAGTAAACTATGATATGTTGTTTTTTCATCATGAATAATTAAGAAAACCGCTGTTTTTTGACTCCCAATCGTTCGCATATCAAAATCACTATGAGAAAGCATCTCAGCTAAATGTTCTCTTGTTGAGAAAATACGAATTTTTTGACGGAACGTAGATAAAATACCACCCTTTGTTTCACTTGGAGCATTAAATGTAGTAGAACCAGAAATATATTCTGGAGAAGACTCTCCTTTTAAAGCAAAGTATTCTTTAATATAGTTACTTCCTCCAAATCTTTCTTCTCCAATAGTGCTCATTACATTAATAGAATTAAAATTAATTTCTTCTTCTTTTGCATCTCTAAATAATCCAATTGCTAAAGCAGCAAAATAATCAGCAGCTGACTTTTCCCAAAATGCAGAATCTTTATTTTTTGGATCAACTAAAATATTATTCGCGATATCCTCGACTAATTCTATTGCTTTATCCATATTTCCATTTTTAAAATAGTAATAAGGCATTGCAAGTGGACTCCAAGCATTTCCTTTATCTGGTTCTCGAAAGTTTAAAACAATAATATTATATCCTTGTTCTTTTAAATAATCACCACAATACTTATAAAGTTCAGCCTTTGGGTCATTGACAATAATACTTTCACCTTTTTTAGCCAGTAAATTAACCATAGGTTTTACTAAACTTTCAGATTTACCAGAACCTGTAGAACCAATAACCATGGAATGGTAATCACTGTTATCCACCCAAATATTTTTTCCATCATTAATTAAAGGAACTCCAGCACCTTCCACATGTTGATCATTACTCATTACATGAACAACTCCACGGTCGCTTTTCATTTCTTTATCGCTTGCCCATCTAGAGTATCCTTTTTCCTCTTTATCACCAATAGTTAATAATTTTTTAGAACCTTTTTCCCTATCAAAAATATAAGAAGAGACACTTGAAAAAATAATCACCAAAGCAATAACAAACATAAAAAGTGTAAGAATTAAGTTATCTCCTGTAAAAGCAGGAAAAGGGTTTAAACCATAAAACGTTCCTTCACTAGCAAAACTCGAAAAGTTTAATACTGCAATAGCACATAGATATAGCAAAAATACACAAAATATAATAAAAATAATAAAATCCTTTTTTGATACGCGAAATTTCATATAGAACCTCTTTTCTTCTATTCTATTATACATTAAATTTAGAAAAAGAAAAACTATTTTTCACTTTTCCATTTATTTCTTTTTAGAAACTTTAACTTTTATAAAAAGGAAAAGAGAAATCATAGCCCCAAAGATAAGAAAGCTTATAAGAATAACAATTCCTGAATGTTCATTCAACCATTTCTTTAATTCCGTATTTTGTTCTTTATTAGTAGGGTCAAAATCACTTAAATCCTCTTGAGCTATATTAAAAGAAAGAGAAATATTTTTATGATCATAATTTTCTGTATCAAGGTACCAAAAATAATGATTTCCTTCTACTTGATCAGCATTTGCATAAATCACATTGTAATCAACCACCAATTCAATGGTTAAATGATCTAACAAACTATATTTATCAAAAGCTTTACAATAATTATTAGTATTAATTCGATAAATATTTTCATTCTTTTGAACATTAATTTCATCAAAACATTCTTTTATGACTAAAGAACGATGTAAATTATAGAAATTAAAAGAATAAGAAGATTGAATTCCATTTTGATAAGAAGTAATATCATAATATTCGATTCCCTCTTTTTCTCCTTCATTTTCTCCATTATAACTATCAGCATTATAGAAACTAGGAATTTTTGTTCCAACAAAACTCTGTAAATAATTTTCTAAAGGTTTATTTTGAATTTTTTCAGTTTTTGAAGAATTTGGTATAATTGTCGTTTCTTCTTTAAAAGTATTTTCTTTAATCTCTGCAGAGTAATTAGCATCACAACCAGTAAGTAACAAGATTATAACCAAGATCCCTAATATTTTTATTTTCATAATGACCTCCTAATAAATAGATTTACAGTCTGAAGTATCCTGCATAAAAGACAAGTCAAGATAATCATAAGGGTCTACAGGCGTCCCTGACACATCATAAACAATAAAGTGTAAATGGTTTCCAGTTGAATCTCCAGTTGTTCCAACTTCCCCAATTTTTTGACCTTGAGTCACTCTATCCCCAACATTAACAGTAACAGATCCAGTTTTCATATGATAATAAGCACTTCCTGTTCCATCATCATGTTGAATTTTCACATAATTTCCAGTAAGTCTTTCTCTCCCAATAACAGTATTAAGAGCTTCAACTACTGTACCTGATTTTGTTGCATAAATCTCTGTTCCACCAGCTACCCCAAGATCAAGTGCTTGATGGAATGAACTTGCAGTCGAAGTTGGTGGTTCTCGATATCCAAATGGAGAAGTACATGCAAAATTTGAATTTAAAGGTAATGGAACCAAAAACTCACTATTAGAAGACATACTACATTTGGCCGCTCTTTCTAGAACCCCTTCTGAATTGTATTCATCATAATGATTAATGTCTCTTCCATAAAAGAGCCCCATATCTGTATAATCTCCGGTGACAAATAAAGCAAATTCTCCCTTTCGTCTCTTTTTTAATCCATCTTTTGGTCCAGACACTCCATTAATGGTGGCATTCATATACAATTTCATCACATTCCAAAGTCCTTCATATCCCCCACTTGCATAAGCGGAAATAAGTTGTTCAGTATGCTCTGGTCCCAAATTATAATTAAAAGAAGTAATTGCATCTTTTTGATATTGTGTTAAAGTCACATTATATTTTTGAGCAAGTCCATCAATAGAATAAGCATAATTTGCATCCAAAGAATGAATTTCAATCTGGTCAATGACTGAAACTGGTACACAATCTCCAACTTCTACACGATAATTTCCATCTTTTATATGAAAATATTGTCCCCAGTTATTTTGATCTATAAATGATTTGGTAGTACTAGAACTCAAATCATAATTGGTAACTCCCATACCGACCGTTACTGTTCCATCACCAATATTTGCAGCAAGATAGCCATTTCCATTATCACAAAATCCTTCGTTTCCTTCCCAACCCTCTAAAAAGGTTACAAGATTAGCACCCGCACTAGAAGTATTACAAGCAGAACTTAAATTTCCATTTTGAAAAGCTAACGTATTATCCGGTAATTCTGGTTTCACCGTCGTCATAAGTGTAACGTCCCCAAAAAAATATTTTAATAAATTTAAATAATCCCTTCCTGTTTCTAAATAAAGGTAAAGAGACCCTAACACACTATAACTTTCTTCTTCATCTTGATGTTTCCATTCATAGTCAATAATGTCTAAACCATTATTATCTAAATCTTCTTCTTCATAAATAGGCTCCCAACAAATATCATATTCTTGATTATAATCATAATCAAAAGGATTACTAGCATTTTCAAAATTATTACAAGAGCAAGTTTCATACACCTCGTTATTTAAATAAGTATTTACGGAAGAATAAGGCACACTTAAATTTGGTCCTTGATACAAAAAATAGTCCAAGTCATCATTTTTTTCTTTCCAACAAAAATCCGAAACCTTTACATTGATTAAGTTATCTTCTTTATCAGTTAAAACAACTCCCTTTGATAAGTTCATCGCTCTTTTTAAAGAATTATTATTTGTACTCGTTTTAGAAAGAGTTTTATCATGAGTCGTAACTTTACAATTATTAGAAATTGCTTCAGTTCTAATAGCAACAGCTAATGCAAAATAATAATTAAATAAATCATCAGGTATATTTTTTAAATCTGTAGTATAAGCTTCTATCGCACTTTCTACATACTGTTCCAAAGACATACTAGAACTAGAAGTATCATCACTTCCATAAGGAGCATAAGTTATGGTCACATTGTCACATGTTGTATTCTCTTTATAACGATAGCTAATTAGATCAGTTTCTTCCGAAAATATAGCAAAAGCAATAATTAAAATTCCAAAAACAATAACTGCCGCAATTCCAAGAAAAAAAACTTTTTTCTTTAACAATAACCCAATTAATTTTTTAGAACCAAATGCTAACAACGGTTCTTTCGGTGGTTCTATATCCATGGTAGTATTCTCACCCTGATCTATAGAATGATCCTCTATTTGTTGTTCTTGATTTTCGAACTCTTGATCTTCATTCATTAAAACCACCACCTAATCTCTTAAGTATTGTATCAAATATTACTTTAAAATACAAGAGCACATTTAAAAAAGCTATTTAAAAATGCTAAATAGCTTTCCACCCTTTTCACTGTTTTCCGTATCTAGTCTTGAAAAACCAAGCTTCATCAATAATTCATCTAAAACATGATGTTTATCTAATTTATCATCCAAATAAGGAATATTAAAATATACTTTACTTCGTGACTCATATTCAAAATCTGCAACATCACTTGAATTTAATACACTTCGATTTAAAATAATCTTTTTACCTTTTAATTTTTCAAAAGCCTGTCGATCTTTTCGAATTAATTTATTTAACTTAATTAAACCAGGTTCAATCAAATAAAGAACCTCAGTGCATAAACTAATAGCTCCTTGATCATTTAGATCTACTAATATTACATCATATTCATTATAATGTAAAGTTATAAAACTTTGTAAATCTGTATTAGAAGTATGCTTCAACGTTTTATCATTTAAATAGACAAAATCATTATCATCAACCTCAACTGCACATACTTTATATTTTTTCTCTAATTGTTTTTTTAACAAATACGTAAGGGTTGTACTTCCAGCATGTTCTGTTACATTCTTAATTCCTATAATTCGAAGTTCATGACTATTATCCATCTCTGAAACTTTTCCAGAATCTTTACTCTCAGTAATATGAGGTTCTTCAGGAGCTGTCATAACGTTATTAAGCTGATGGTACTGAGCCACATCTTTATAGGAATTTGGATTATCTATTAAAAATTTAATAGCATCAATATTTCGTGTAAAATTATAAATTCCCATAGAAACAAGTTGAGATAAATATCTAGGACTATTGACAACTTCAGAATCATCTAATAAAAGAATCACTTTACTCATATCCATATTTACAGATAATTCCTGAATTTTAGTAATATCTTGATATCCTTTAATAGCCGTGATATCCAAAATCATTTTATTGTAAAAGAAATTCCCAAACTGCATAATAATTTCTTCTGGTGTAAACTCACCTTCAATACTTTTAATAAAATCAATGTCTACATTGGCAAGCAAGCTTGCATATTTATTAGCTATTTTAACATTCATAAGTTTTTCCTCCTTTAACCTGTAGCTTCAATATCATTTAAAGCATAATTAATGTCCACAGTCATCCCTTCAGATGTAAACGTAAATAAATCTCCAATTATAGGTAAACTAAAATGAAAAAAAATTCTTACCGTATATTTTGCACGCTCAGGATAAGCAGGAGTTCCAAAACTTGTTTTCTTAATACAATAAAAATAAGTTTCATTAGAATTTGCAACTTCAATAGAATCAGAATTTAAACTAGAAACCCCATATTCCGAATTATCACATTTTCCTTTTACCATATACCCATTATGAGATAAATAATTATTGATTAATGAAATTGTTCCATCTTCTCCAGAACTTAATCCTTCATTTTTTTCAATCATAGTAATAAGTTCATTTTTTATTTTAAAAGCTTTTGTAAAATTAATGGTTAATGCTAGAAAGGCTACAAATATAAGCATAAAAATAATCACAAGTTGCATAAGCCAAGTTGTCCCTATTGCTTGTCTCATGATCTAACCTCCCCATACATTGTTTTTGTATCACCTGTAATTTTAAAATTAAACAAATCATGAAAAACAGGAATATCTAATTGATAAAAGACTACTACTTTATAGTAATACATGGATGGAAGTTCACTACAATCCATGCTAACATTACATCCATCATCTCTTACAGAAATAGGTGCGATACAAAAAGTAGCATGATTATCATCAGGTTTTCCATTTCGATTAAAGCAATAATAAGGAGCCGTTTCATCCCCTACTTTTTCATCAGCAGGTTTTACTCCCGTATTACGATACGCAGTAGATTTAATATAATCTACAATATCATAAAAAGCATCTATTTTAGATTCATCATAAGATTCATTTACATTAATTCCATTGTAAGATTGAATCACCTGAATAATTTGATCTTTTACTGCAAAAGCCTTACTTCGATTCACTGCAAGACATATAAAAGCTGTGAAAAGTAAAATAAAACCTATCACAATTTGAAATATCCAAGTTCCTCCAATTGCTTCTCTCATTCTATGTTACCCCTTCCAAACACATTTGATGTCATCTTTTTTTACACCATTTTCCCAAATTTCACAATCAACGGTCCCATCTTCATGTTTATTTTCTTCTAAACAAATTGCCTTACTACAGCCCGTACTTTGATTTAAATTACTTTGTAACGTTGGCCATATTGTAAAATAGAAAAAAGAAGCCAAGGAAGCCACAAGTATCACAGTAATTACTGTTGTATTAAGCTCTCCCGTAGCTTCTTTCATAAACTTTTACCTCCTATTATTGATTATTTCTAAAATAATTTGTACAGTTTAAACCAGTTTGAGTTTCATTATTTTCATCTAAATATGAACAATTTGTAAAATCTCCTGAACCAGAATTTGGACAGTTAGCATTAGAACAATATGTTGATGCTTTTATATTTGATTGAATACCTGGCCAAATAAATGCATAGAAGAATGCTGCAACGGCAGCAATTGCTACCACTGTAACAACTGTCATATTTAATTCACCTGTCGCTTCTTTCATATATTTTAATAACCTCCTACTCTAAACATTATTATAACTTCTTTTCTTTAAAATATCAATAAATTAATAGTCTTCCTTTACTTTTTTATGTAAATTTACAAATTCATCATTTGTAACACTGCAAATACTAAAAGAATCATAACCCCTAACCCTGTTGCAATTAACATTTGCATTGTCTTACTTTCCATTTTATCTAGACGATTTTTATATTTAATTTCTCTTGCTTTCTGTTGTAAATTTGAAATAGTTCTAGAGAAAGTCAAAAGTTGTTCTTGCTTATGCTCTTGTCTACCTAAACTTAAACGATAAAGTAACCGCATCATACGCATGGAATCTCTTACCGGATATGTCTTCGCAAAATTCATATAAGGATTGATCGTATCATCCCCTTCATTGATTTGATTGACCATTTCTTGTAATCCTTCACGGAAGATTGCAGGGGCATCTTCAATACTTTTTCCAAGCGCTACCGGAACAGTATAGTGTTGAATCAAAATCTCTAAGCCTTTTAAATAATGTGGTAACATCGCATCAATTTCATTTAAATGCCGTTTATAATATTTCTTTAAATCAGAATAATCCATTCTGAAAATTAAATAACCACCTAATACAGAAAATAATACTGTGATATAGGTTAAATTTGAAATAAAGAAACACAAAATGACAACAATAGCTATCAAACCTTTTTGAATTCGTTTATTAAATAGAAAATCCGGATTCACTGTATCTCCATATTTTGCTTTAACATAAAAGTCCCAATCACTTTCTTTTAGTTTTCGAAAGTAAACTTCATTATCTGCAACAAAACGATTTGCACTAATACGTCCTGTATAATTTAAACAAAATAACAAAATAAGTGCTAACGCAATAACTTCCCAATACATTATTCCACCCCCACATCTTCATAATAGAATTTTTCTCCACTAATTAAGAAGAAACAATTGATAATAATAATAGCATGTAAGATTAACTGAACATACCACATATCTAAAAGTTCCAGGTAAGAATCTGTTCCAAGTAAGAATTGCATAGCCATAACAAGTAAGAACAACGCTAAACCAAAAGTAATAAATCTTTTATGAAATTCTTTTCTATCAATTTGATCTCTATAAACTCCTTCTACTAAAGCATCAATATCCATTGACATATTTTCAAGAGCTTGTCCTGAATCTTTTGCACCTTCTTTAGTAATTTGTAAAAACAATTGATTCATATTTTTTACCATATAATACGGATACTTATTATTAAAGAATACAATAGATTCATCAATCGTACCATTTTGATAAGACATATCAATCATTGTTTTTACATCCGCCAAAACTGGATCTTCTAAAATTCCTGAATCTCTTACACCTTCTAGTGATTTAACAAAACTTTGAGTGGTATTAAATTCCATAATAACATTTGTTGTATAAATTTGAATTTGTTCAAAAATAAATTCACTATAAACTTTTTGACATCTTAAATATGCTAAATATGGAATAAAAGCAACAGCTATTGCAGCATATATTACCGCAATTATAATATTATAAAAATATAAATAAGAAATACCACCTGCAACTCCTGCAAAAATAATAACTTGTGTTAAATATTGTCTAGGTGTATATTCTTGTCCTAACTCTTTCGTTTTTGCACGTACCTCTTTAAAACTATAAGGAGCATACTTATCATATACTGTACCTACTGAATTCACAAAAAATTTATAAATATTTTCACCATTATTAAAACGATATGTTAAAGCAAATACTGCTAAACCGATTAATAAGACTAACTCAATCATATGACTCCCTCTTTTCTTCTTTTTATCCTACATTAGGATTTGCTGGTGTTACAGGACTTGATGGCATTACAACAGGTCTTGGCTGTACTGGTATAGAATTTTTAGCTTGTACTTGTGGTGTTCCCACAGGTCCTTGCATTCCAGAAGTTGTTTGACTTACTGGTGATGCACCTTGATTCATAGTAGTTTGTGATGTTACAGGTGACTTATTTATTTGACTTTCAGAAACTACTGGAGTCACAGGAGCCTGCGCTGGTTTATTTACAGGTGCTTGATTTGAAACCGTATTATTTTCACTATTTAATATCTGTGTTGCAGTTGTTCCAGACGTCTTGTTCCCTTCTGCAAAAATATCTTCAGGTAATACTACTCCACTAATTCCTAAATAATCTCTTAAATATTTCGTAGGATTATTCATTGTAATTTCACCTGTTAAAGTTTTCTTAAAAATAAGATTTACTTGAGGCTTGTTGTCATCATCTACATAGAATTCACAAACTTCCAAAATTTCACGTTGGAATCTTCCAAGTTCTTTACTCATATAACCTTTTACATAAATACCAATTTGAACATAACGGTGAATCGTTGTGACAAATTGTTCCACATCAACATTACTTTCAATAAGTGCAAACATACGCATAGGAATCAAACTTGCTTTATCAGAGTGAATTGTTGATAAAATATGGTGTCCCGATGAAATAGAGTTACGAACAGCCATAACTGCTTCAGCAGAACGAACTTCGGAAAGTAATATCCAAACAGGGTTCTGTCTCATACAAGCAACAAGGACATCAGAATAACTAGCAATATTATTCGTTTTCAATGCTACGATATCACGATGTGGAAAAATTCGATCTAAGTGAAGCTCTAAAGTATCTTCAATCGTAATAATTTTTTCATTCTCTTTGATATGACTTGCCAAATATTTAACAAGTTCTGTTTTACCTGAACCAGTTTCTCCACTGACTATAATATTAGCATGTCCTTCTACACACTTAATTAAAAAATCATGAACAGCTTCAGATACATATTTTTCATCCAATAATTTTTCTTTATTTAATCTAATTTTTGCTGGAGTTTTACGAATAACACATGCAATTCCATTAGTTGCTATAGATTCATGTATAAAATTCATACGTAATTCAGCACTTTCAGCATCAAGCATTGGATGAGCCATATTAAAAGTTTTTCCCATAACATTTGCACACTGAAATGCTAACTTCTCCATTAATTGATTATTAATTTCAGGCCTTTCCACCTGATAAACTCCTTTTGATAAAGTTTTTAACCAAACTTGACCACCATTTGTATACGAAATATCAGTTACATCATCATTATTTAAAAACTCACTTAGCGGTCCAAAATCTAATTGAGAAAAAACTGCATCATTCATAGAATCGCCCCTTCTTATTGATTAAATCGTTCCAGTTCTGCTCAAAATAAGAGCTTTAATCGTTTCATTACTCATTTCCATTTCACCAGGATGCGCTGTATAATTTTTATTACGTGGAATTGGAACCAAATCTCCCACTGCAGTTGCCTTAACTAACAAAGAATAATCATCATCTTTTACAGCAAATAAAAGTTCTGCTGGATTTTCACTTTTGGTATTAGCAAGGGATACACCTTTAGAATCTCTTACATCTAAAACCCGAATACTACTTACAAATCTACTATAAATAATTCGATCATAATCATCTTCACCTTCAAACCAAAGGTCAATATAACTTCCTATTTCAATATAATTTCCATAAGTCGTTGTTTCATCTACAGATAAAGAAAATGCAGTATATCCATCAGGAATATCACTAAGAACATAGTCTGGAGATAATTCAGGTTTTGTAATATCTTCTGTATAAAATAAACTCCCTGCAGGAATACTATTTCCATAAGTAACTTCTTTACCAATTAAATCATTTGCATTTGTAATAATATTAGAAGCTTTTCTCATAACATCACTATTAACATTCATATATCCAATATCATCCGTAGTAATAACATGCCGTGCTTCCAAATTTACTTTAGCATAAGGAACCAAAGTAGGATTAATAGCTTCTTTCACTCTCCAATTATATCCAACATAAAGAATAACTAGACCTGCAACTACACAAAGAATAGTAACAGTGTTTTTATTCCCAATAAATCTTTTAATTTTCGTAAATAAACTGTTCATTATATCATTCCTCCGTAACAATATTATTTGCTGTTGTATCTGTAACAGCAACTTGAGCTCTTATCCAAAGCTCTAAATTCACATTAGCAATTCTCATTTCCTCTGGATTCTGAGAATAACTTTTATTACGAGGAACAGGAACCAACTCACCCACTCTTTCTGCAGCATAAATTAATTCCATTAAATCATCTTCTACTGCAAACAATAAATGAGCCGGTTCTCTACTTTCAGCACCTGTTTCAAAAACAGATTTACTATTACTATCAGTAACATCTAAAACCTGAATACTTGTAATAAATTTTTCATAAATCATCTTACGATCTTCATCTACACCTCTAAACCATAAATCAATATAGTTTCCAGGATAAATTGCATTTCCAAAAGTACTATGCAAATCAACATCTAAATTAATAGGAGCATATCCATCTTGAATATTAGCTAAAGCACTGTAATCATTTTCATCTGCATCTTTTACATCATCTGTATAAAAGAAACTATTAGCTTGAATAGTATTACCATAAGTAACTTCTTTACCAACTAACTGACTTCGATTTCGAATAATACCTTTTGTTTTTTCAAGTACGGTCCCAGAAACTTCTAATGTTCCGATATCATCATTAGTAATCAAATGTCCTGAAGACAACGTATTTTTTGCATAAGGAATACTAACGGGAGTTGTCGCTTGATTTACACGCCAATTATATCCAATATACAAAACCAATATTCCTGCTAGCACACATAAAATTGTCACTGTATTCTTATTACTCAAAAAATGCTTTATCTTTGCTAAAATTTTTCCCATTTTTATTCCTTCTTTCTATCTGTGACACATTAGTTTCATCAACTAATTCTTTCCACTTACAGTTCCATCAACTTCCAAAATTGCATTTACTCTATCTACAATATCAAAAGAAGATGAACTTGTTCCAATACTATAAGTACCACTTTTGCTCGTCACTTTTACACTTGCTTTAGGAGGTGCTTCATACACTCCATAAAAATCGATTTTATAAGTATTTAATTCTACACTTTCAGAGAATCTTCTTAAAAAACTTTCAACAAATTTATCAGCATTAATTCTTAATTCTCCACTTGTACGAAAGTACCCATAATCTACTGCATCTAACATTGCTGACTCAGATACTTCTTTTATCAAATAATAATTTTGAGTGTTCGTAGTTGTAACATTAGAAATTAACATCATAATAACAACTACGAAAACACCTAAAATAATAATCCAATATCCCCAAAAAGATTCTTTCATTAATCAACACTCCTTATTCTCCAAGAAGGACCAATATTCTTACATTCTCCAATACCATAGCCATTAGGACAGCTAAAGAATTCCCAAGCATCACTATCTCTAGTTACACGCGTAATATCACTTGCCATTGCTCGTCCTGATCCTTCTAACGCATCTAAAATATCTAAGAACTTGCTTCGACATTTTACATTATACAATTGTCCATTCGCACCGGTACCTTCATATCTTTCACAATAAACAGCTTCATTTGAATTATTGGAATCAACAGATATAGTTTCATATTCTGACGGAACATAAGTATTTGTATATGACCCAGCTTTTTTATTATAATCTCGTATTTTTACTATCGATTGTGGAGTCAAAGTATATGAGTATTGAGCTTTTTGATAAATACTTTCTCCATCTTCTTGAATTGCATTTGTAGTAGTAGTAGCCTTTAAGTTGCTATCCCAGTTATACCCGATCGGACGATCATTTGGGAATAAATTATTTAAAGAAATAATTTTAAAAGTATAATTTGTACTACTTCCATCAAACAAACAATTCTCACATGTATAAGTACACTCTCCATCACATTTATCATCAAATGAACACTCGCCATCTTCACATTCAATTCTACAATTATCACAGTTATTTATATAATGACATACATAACCAGACTGAGTTGTTGCAGATTGATAAGAAGAATCTTTTTGCCCAGCTATATTACATTTATCTTCAGATCTCAAACTGTTATATGCTGATAAAATATCACCACCATAATTTTCACCAATGAGACGTCCAAGATTACTAGAATTTGAATTAGATTGACCAATATTATTAAACTTAATAGTAAATGGGAATACTCCTGTTTCGGTCATTAATGAAATAGGATAAACATTATTAGGTAATGGAGTATAAAGAGTATATTGTCCAGTTGTTACATCTTTTTGAATTGTACCATATTGAGTATAAGTAGAGAAATTTGTTCTAGGTTCATAATTTGCTTCTATGACTTTTTCTTTCTTTACCCATTTTGCAGTACTTATAGTATATGTTCTTTCACCATTACATCCACTAGCATCACATCCAAAATATTTTTCTGTGACTTGTGCTGATGCAGGAACATTATTATTTCCATTTACTGTGTATTCTTTTGATGAATCTAAGCAATTATAAGTACGACCCGTATCAGTAGTACAATATGTCGATGTAGTTTTATCTTGTGATATATCTGTCTGTACAAACTTACCAGCATTTTCATTATTATTTAAATAATTTTCGTTATAAGAGAAAGTAATTTCTGGATCAAATTGCATGTCATTTTCCCAACCATTATTATTGCCAGCCATATTTCCAGAACAAGAATTATATTGAGCTATGATGTTTTCAAAGTTTTCAATTTTATCATTTAATGTATTTAATGCATTTGATGCATTTGTTCTAAAAGTATTATACTGTGGCGTTCCTCTTACTCCATCTATACAAGTTCCTCCATCACAACAGCTATCACACTTTCCTTCTGTTCCACTTGAAGCTGTTCCAGGAAGAGAAGATTCCTTTCCATTATAATCATATGATTGGTATGTCCATGTATAATTATAAATTAAATCTGTAGTGCTGTCTGTTCCAGTACAAGCTGTAGTTGGATCACAAGTATCTGGAATACCATCATCATTCGTATCCATATTTTTGCAGCATTCTGAAGGAGCTGGTGTGTGTTCCCCTCTATCTATTGTTTCTTTTGCTGTTTTTGCTGCTGCATCCCATTTTGAATATTCGTTATATGCATCTATTATTGCTTTTCTAGCTGCCTCTAAATCTGCTCTAAACTTTTCTTCATCAATTGGTTTTGTTGAATCATCTGCAGCACTTGTATAACAAGTACGAGTACCTTTTACACTAGTACTTAAAGTAAAGTAGCTACCACTTTGAGTTCTTTTTGCAACTGGAAGTCCAAAATCATAGGACTCTTCGCACCATACTTTACAATATGGATTATTCTTTGTTGAATCAATTGTAGTATCTTCAAAAGATTGATTATTGGCATCATTTTTACCTATAACACAACTCTTTACCATATTTGATTTATTATTGTTACATTCTGTATTTTTCTTAGAAATATCACTAATTCCACCAACATAATTTCCAGCATAAATGTTTACATTATATTCTTGTAAATCAGCACAATCAGAAGGAATTGTTACCACAGGATTACAATTAATACATTTATCATAATATTCATCACATATTGGATCATCAGGATGTTCTGTACAATAATCCTCTAACTCTCCACATTCACAATCTCGATAATAATCATCTGGATCACATTCTTCTCCATTTTTGCAATGGTAGTTTCCATCAGAACTTTCAGAAGGTTTTTTACAAACCTCTTTTGGGCTTCCGCATGTATTTGGACATTTTGTAGTATCTACTCCACTTGGAGCAGTACTGCCATATTGCCATGTTTGATGTAAAGTAACATTACCATTTCCATCATATTTATTAAATTCATAGAAACCGGTATTTGCATTACAAGTACAAGTTTGATAACCTTCTAGTGGTTCATCACAATCTTTTTGCCATTGTTGCTCAATCGTATTTCCATTTTCTAAAACATCTTTACACAATTCTCCATTTCCATCGCCATTATGGTCACCGCAAACCCATTGATTTCTATCTGTAAATTGCTTATTACAAATATTAGGACTTGAAGGAGGACATGTTGTACATTTAAAGTTATTTCTGTCTGTTTCATTTAAATCGTTTTTCTTAACAAATTTTTGATTGCTTAATAACGAAGATGCAGAAGTTGTCCCTGTATATGAGCTTGTAGTAGATGTGATGGATTTTTGATAATATGTTAAAACATATCCATCCCAAACTCCATGATCATCATAATGACAATCACAGCTATCATCTTTAATAACAATTTCTTGTCTATCCCAAGTTGGCTCATTATTAGAATAAATTCCAACATCATTAGCTATAACTAAAAATCTTTGATTATAATATGATCCAAAGTTTTTTCCTTTTCCAATATCATTAGCAGATGCAAGAATCATCATATTAGCATTTGATGATCTAGGATCGTAATAAGCTGTATGAATTTTTAAACCATAATCACCTTTTCCACTAGAAGTATCAATTGTTATTCTCATTTGTTTTCCGCCAACACTTCCAGGACCAGATGGAGCATCCGTCATTTCATAAGTACATTGGTATCCATTTTCACATGTTGCTGAAAAAGCATCCCATTGAATTTTTTGAGGAGTATTACCCGTATTTCTTAATGAAATCGTTAATATAACCTGATTACCTGTTTGAGTACGTGAAGAAATACTATACTCCCATTTAGGTGACCAAATATACCCTTGATTGACTAATTGTTCAAAAGTAGCTCCACTTGCTGCCATATTACCAACACGAACAGCTTCATTAAAAATTTCCTTAGCACTGCTAATATATTCGCTATCTTTCCAAAGAGAAGAAAAATTACCATTTTCTAAAGTAAAATGTGCTAAATGGTCTGCTCCTTCATTTCCTGAGTTATTTCCTCTATCTCCAGCATTATAATAAAATCCTAGATAACGGAAAACAATCTCACCAACTGCACGACTCATATCTGACGTAGCACCATATTTATCTATAAATAATTGATAAGCTTTCGTAATTGCTATATCATAAGGTCGATTACTATAAGGATCAATTTTAGTTTCGCAATAATAAGTTGCTACTCCACCTGTTCTTCCGAATCCACCAGTTCCTTGTTTTCCAGGTGAAAGACAGTATGTCTGACCCGCCAAAGTACCATTACTATTGTATGTATCATATGTATACATATTATAAAACCCGCCACTATAATTTGAATTTGTTGGTATTGGTACCACATGAGATGAATAAGAATTTCCCTCTCTTAATCTTTGAACACGATAAGCATCTGTACTACAAGTACTAGCAGTTAAAACTGCAGCTCTTACCATAGATGGCATCATAAGAATAATTAAAGCTATCAAAACAATTTTTCTTTTTTTCATAAACCTCTACTCCTTCTTCTTTTTACTAAAACTATCACAGTAGAGACAACCCCTATTACCAATACTCCGACTAAAATGTATATTCCATATTTTTTAAAGAAATCATTTTGATTTATTTCTTCTTCTTCCTGTGGTTGAGTATATGGTTCTTTTCTTTTAATAATTTCATCCTCTGTAATATTTACCTTAGTTGTCACAAATTCATCACAATATGATTCTTCTACATTCATACATGCTGCCAAAGAAGCTAAAGGATTCCGCATTGGTGTTTTAACACTAATATTATTCACTTCTTTCCCTTTACAACTATCTAAATTAGAAAACATCTTTATATCATAGGTTCTAATTTTTTCTACATCAGGAACTTGAAAAATATAAGTACCATCATCTGTATCATAATAATATACTTCATCAACAATAGTTCCGCTTTCTTCTATTGTTATATAAAGATTCTCTGTAATATTCCGAATCTCTAAAAATGATAAAGTATCACTATAATAATCATCATCTTGATGAACATCATTTAAATCAATATCCACAATTTCTCCATCAAAGTCTTTAACTACTTCTTGTAAAGAATAACTGCCATTCACATTAAATGATTCTCTATTTAATTGTATCTCTTCTTCATCACTACAATCTGCAAAAGCCATTGTTGGAATGAAACATATTACAAATAGAACTACCAATGTTATCCCCTTTTTTATTTTTTTCATCTATTTTCCCACCTCACCGTTTACAATAAAATTGTATCACACTCTCTTTATGATTTCAACTAAATGAAAAGAAAAATTATTCATTTTCATAATATTCTTGATATTCATTCATTCGATTTAACAAATCATTCAGTTTTTCCCTTGGAAAAAAATGTGGTACAGTAATCCAAACAAATATAAATGTAATCAAAATGGATAATAAACATATTTCAAATCTCTTTTTCATTTTTTCCTTTCCTATCTATTTTTATAAATTATAAAATGATTTTACGACAATTTCAATTCTATTTGACATTTTATAAAAAAAATTCTATTTTTTCCTTTGAATCTATGCTATATTTAATGTAGGTGATATACATGACAAAGATAAATTGGAAAGAACTAGGAAAAGGATTTTTATTATTATTTATTTGCTTATTTTTTATTCCTAATATAATAGGCATTCTTTTTATTTATTTTCCTGTTTCGGATTCTATTTATCCATATCTTGCAAATGGCATTAATTATTTATTTCTTATTTTTATTTTAGTTTCGATTTATAAAACATCTTTATGGGCAGATTTAAAAGATTTCAAGAAAAATTGGAAACAAAATATCAAAGTTGCTTTTAAATATTGGCTTCTTGCATATATTTTCATGATTCTTTGTAATATGGTAATCATCCAATTGGTTGGTGACATTGCTGCAAATGAAGCAGAAAATAGAGCGATTATTGATACTTATCCAATTTTATCCATTTTTCTAATGGTAGTCTTTGGTCCTTTTATTGAAGAACTTCTTTTTAGAAAAGGTTTTAAAAAAACATTTCAAAATCCTAAATGGTTCATGATCGTATCTGGTATTCTTTTTGGATTTGGACATCTATTGGCCGCGATGAATTTTACAAGTATAGAAGCTTTTATAAGTACTCTTCCTCAAATGATTTATATTATTCCTTATGGTGGAATGGGTTATTTTATGGCAAAAGCTTATGTAGAAACAGATAACATTTTTACAAGTATTACAATGCATACCATTCATAATGCTTTATCAATCATCTTAATTTTATTAATGGGGTTATTCATATGATCGAAGAAACGAAACACAAAAAAAAATTAGGAATAATTCCTAAAATTGGAATTGGCATTTTAATTGCCGTTATACTTCTTTTTGTTTATATGTTTTTTTGGGAACCAAAACAATTAGAAATTATCGAATATCCCATTATTAATGAAAGTATTCCTGAATCTTTTAATGGATTTAAAATTGTACACTTTTCTGATATTCATTTAGGGACTACTATTAATGAAAAAGAATTAGAAAATATTGTTGATAAAATAAATATGCTAAAACCTGATATTCTTGTCTTTACTGGCGATTTATTTGATAATTCTGTAACTATTAATGAAAATTCTAAAAATAAAATAGAAGATATCTTAAAAAAAACAACTTCCAAATTAGGTAAATTCGCGATTAAAGGTGACCAAGATTATTCTGATGATCGTTTTGAAGAAATCATGACAAACTCTGGATTCCAAATTTTAAATAATCAAAATATTCCCATTTATTTTAATGGAATCACACCTATTTATATAGCAGGCATTCCATCTATTTCTAGACAAGAACAAAATTTAGGAAATGCTTTAACAAAAGAAGAAAATGCTTTTATGATCTTACTTATGCATGAACCCATTTTATTTGATGAGGTCACAAATACAACAAATCTTGTTTTAGCTGGACACTCCTTAGGAGGTTTAATACGAATTCCAAAAATTGGAGGGCTTATTGAACTTGATAATGTTGGAAATTATCAAAAAGGAAGTTATCAAAAAGGAAATTCTACTTTAATTGTTTCAAGTGGACTTGGAACTCAAAAAATTCAAGCACGTTTCTTAAATTATCCATCTATTCATTTATATCGATTGTATCATTCTTAAAATTTCCCACTATAAACTTCACTTTTTTACTTTGACTCCTAGCATTCCTACTAAACTTTCACATTGAAAAGAATCGACAATCATTCCTTTTAAAGACTGATCATCAAAATAACTTTCAGAAATTTCACAAGAAGAAAGATCAACACCATCTAAATTCGTTTTAATAAATTCTGTTCGATAAAAATTCACTTTGAAAAACTCAATATTTTTCATCTCTGTTTCTAAAAAAGAACTTTCTGAAAAATCAGAGTCTATCACTTTCATTTTTTGAATTCTTGCTTCAGCAAAATTTAAGTATTTGGTATTACACTCTTCAAATTGAACATCTTTTAAAGAAGCTTCTATAAAAGAAGTACCAACCATCTTACAATTTTTAAAAAGAACTCTAGAAATGAGCTTCTTATCAAATTGAACATTTGATAAATCACAATCTTCAAATATGGCATCAATTAAATCAACATTTTCTATATTTATTTTGGTAAAATCAATATGACTAAAGATACAACTATCAAATGTAGTATCATGAATCTTGATGAGACTTGTTGGATTTTCTTTTAGAATACAGTTTTCAAAATCTTCATCTTCCCAATTTTTCTCTATACATGTTTTTACTTTTGGTTTTCCTATTTCCATAATTCCTCCATAAAAAAGCATCTTAGTTTTTCTATTCTAAGATGGCTTTAATTCTTCTTACTCCTGCACTAGAAGCTTCTTCTTTTGTAATTTTAAAATGCCCAAGCTCACTTGTATTTTGAACATGTGGCCCTCCACATAATTCTTTCGATACATCACCGATCGTATAAACAGTTACCATATCTGGATATTTTTCAATAAACATACATTCCGCTCCACTTTGAATAGCTGTATTTTTCTCCATCGTTTCTTTAGTCACAGGAATACCTTCTTCTATCCAAGTATTCACTAAGTTTTCTACTTCACTTTTTTCTTCTTCGGTTAACTTATGGTCACATGGAAAATCAAAACGTAAACGTTCTTCGGTAATATTACTTCCCATTTGATGAACAGATGGACCAATCACTTTTTTTAAAGCCGCATTTAATAAATGAGTCGCAGTGTGATAACGAGTCTCAATCTCAGTATTTCCAGAAAGTCCACCTTTAAATTTTCCAACACTTGCTGTTCTTGATTTTTCTTGATGTTCTTGAAACATTTTATGAAATCCTTCCTCATCCACTTTTAAGTTTTTCTCGGCAGCGACTTCTTTAGTAAGCTCAATAGGAAAACCAAATGTATCATATAAATGGAAAGCAGTTTCCCCATCAATAGAATCGGTATTAGTAGAAACTTTTTCAAAAACTTTTAATCCTTTTTCTAAAGTGCGATTAAATTTTTCTTTTTCTTGTTTCAAGACATTTAAAACAACATCACGATTCTGTTTTAATTCCACATAATAATCTTGATAAAGGTCTATGAATGTATTTGCAAGTTGCGTATCCCAATCTGATAACACATCCATTCCTAGTTTTCTTGCATGACGAATCGCTCTTCGAATAAGTCTTCTTAAAATATAACCTTGATCTGTATTACTTGGCTTAATGCCAGCTGGATCTGCTGCAATCATAACAGAGGTACGAATATGGTCCATTATGATTCGCATCGACTCTTCATTTCCTTCGTAAGGCAAGTGTGATAATTCTTCTAATAATTTTCTTGGTTTTTCCCAAACACTCGTTAAGTAGTTATCATCGACTCCTTCAAGTACGGCAACAACTCTTTCTAAACCCATTCCAGTATCGACATTTTTTTGAGCAAGTTCCGTAACCATTCCATCTTCTGTTTGATAATATTCCATAAAAACATTATTCCATATTTCTACCCAACGTTCATCCTCTGGGTCAAAATATTCAGGAATGTCATCTTTACTACGCCAGTAGAAAATCTCAGTATCGCCCCCACATGGTCCAGAAGAACCAGGAATCCAAAAGTTATGTTCTCTTCCTAAATAGGCGATTCTAGATGTTGGAATTCCTAAAGATTTCCAAGTATTTGCTGAAACCTCATCTCTTGGAATCTTTTCATCCCCCTCGTAAACAGTAATAGCAAGTCTTTCGATTGGAATTTCTAAAACTTTCGTTAAAAATTCAAAACTATATTCAATACTCTCTTTTTTAAAGTAATCTCCTAAACTCCAATTTCCAAGCATTTCAAAAAAAGTATGATGCGTAGTGTCTCCTATACTATCTAAGTCTGTGAGTCTTACACACTTTTGATAATCACATAATCTTTTTCCATATGGGTGCTCTGCTCCCATTAAATAAGGAATTAAAGGTTGCATTCCTGCTGTATTAAATAACACAGAGGGGTCATTCTCAGGCACGATAGGCGCGCTTGGAATCTGTATATGTCCTTTACTCACAAAAAAATGAATATATAAATCTTTTAAATTCATCTAAATTCCTTCTTTCTTCACGATGTCTTTTAAAATTTCTTTCATTTCACTTTCCGTTTTGTTCTCTATACTATAATCGAAATTTTGATAATTTTCAAGTGCATGTTCTGTTTCGTGACTCGCTTCTTCTTCTGATAAGTCATAGGCATTTTGATTATTCAAAACATGAATGGTAATAGGATGATATTCTTTCACACATTCAATCTCTTCTTTCAAACGAACATCACTAATAATGACAACATCAACAAAATGACGATAGATTTCCAAATCATCTTTCATTCGTTCAATAAAATAATGAGGATTTTGAGATTCATGTCTCACATACGTGCCAAAATCTTGTAAAAACTTTCTTGGTTTTGGTTCACTTATTCCATCCCAACCTAAAAGTTCTTTGGCAAACATTTTTATATATTTACTATATTCTGTAATCACAACTTTTTCATTATTTTTTAAAATTTCTTCTTTTAATAAATGCGCAGCAAGAGTCTTCCCACTTCTTGCTTTCCCTGCAATTAAAACTAACTTCATATGAAACACCTATTCTTCTTGAGATACGTAGTCGTTATCTTTAAATAAGTTATATTTTTCTTTAAAGAATTTCCAAACAACTTTAGCAAGTGCAATACAAGGAGTTGCTAAAATCATTCCTATAATCCCAAAGAAATGTTCAAAGATAAGCAATCCAACAATAATTGTGACTGGATGCAGTTTCATCGTTTTACTCATAACAATAGGTTGTAAAATATTATTTTCAACAAGTTGAACAACAACCGCGACAATTAAAGTTAAGAAACCGATAAGTGGACTTTGGGCAAACCCTACTACAACCGCGATGATACCTCCAATATAAGGTCCAATATATGGAATTAAATCCGTGATTCCACATAAAAGTCCAAAAAGAATTGGCGCTTGTAACCCAACAACCCAGAAACCTATTCCATCACAAACAAAGACCATTAAAGCAACTAAAAGAGTTCCGTTGACACTTTTTCTGACTTCTGTAGAAATATTTGTAATTAATAAAGAAGCTTCAAAACGATGTTTTTTAGGTAATAATTGAAGTAAATGTCCATTAATAGAATCAAAATCAATAAGCATATAAAGGCCAATCACAAGTCCAAAAGTAATTGTTATTAAACTAGAGAAAAGAGTTCCAATAAAATTCATAAGCATCGTCGGAACAGATGTCATAAAACTATTCATTCCTGTTGTAACAGTCATAATAATCTGATCTTTGATCGAATTAAAATCAATTCCCTCAATCGTTCCTAAACGACTAAAAATAGAATTAATTACACCTTCTAATTCTTTAAAGATACTTGGTAAGTTTCCAATTAATATTTGAACTTGTTCATAAATAACGGGAATTAAAAAGCGAATAAATAAAGCAAGAATTGCAATAAAAACAGCATAAACAATCATTGCTCCAACAATTCTAGGAATTTTTTTCTTTTCCAATTTTGTAACTAAGGGATTAAAAATCCAAGCCAAAACAAATCCTATAAAGAAAGGGGCTAAAACACTTAAGATACTAAATAAAAATTTCCATACTCCCCACTCTCTTGCAATAATCGTTACGATAAGAACCATCGCGATCACCATAGCAATATAAAATAATCTTAAGATTTTTTTAGATAAACTAACAACTTCATTGACCTCTTCCATATTCACTTTATCAGATTGTTTATTAAATATTTTCATATAACTCGCTTCCTTGCTTGTATTATAGCACATTCACATAAAAATATGAAAAAAAGAGTGTCAATTGACAACTCGTTTACATCATTTATTCATTATTCTTTTTTGGTAACTCAATCGTTTTTGGAAGTTCAATCTTTGGTGCGACTGGTTCTGCAACTTTTTCTTCCTTTGGCATCACAATTGGTTCTTCTTTTTCACGATTTACATATACAGAACTAAATACAGTTGGCATTACTTTTTTCTCAGTCTTTGGCATCTCAACTGAATTAGTTTGTAATGCTGATTCCACAGATACAGGTTTTTCTTCTTCTACTACAGAATATTGAAGTGGAGCTTCTTCTTCTTTTGGCAACACAGGTGTTACAACAGATTCTTCTGGTTTTTCAATACTTGCTAATTCTTTATTAATTGCATCTGCTAAAGCATCAAAATCAAATTCTTTTTCTATTTTTGGCTCTTCTATTTTTTCTTCTTGTTTAGGCTCTACTGGAGTACTTTCTTTTTGTTCTTCTTCAATTTGACTTAATGCCACACTTGCTAAATCAGGAACAGTTGGTTTTTCTAAAACTGGCGTTGGAATTTCCACTGGCTGTGTAGGTTCTTCAATTTCTTTGAATGGCATTTGTTCTTCATGTTCATTTGTTTCTAAAGGAGGTGTCGAATTTTCTTCTGTTTTATACATTTCTTGAGCAGAAGAAACTACTTCCGTATTATCTGAAACTGTTTCTGGTATTACTGAAACATTATTCTCTTCTGTAGGTTGCTCATCTACTTGCTGTGTTTTTTCTAATTTTCTTTTCTTTTCATCTTTTTTACCAAAAAACAATATCACAAGAAACAATACAATTAACGCTCCTATAATAATAAACAAATAAATACCAAAATTCTCGATATTATATAAATTCTCTAATAAATCCATACTAATTACCCTCTATTCTTTACTCTACAAATAGGATATCATAAAAAAAGGTATGAAGTCAATCCTTTTTGCATTTTCTACTTCAGTTTATGACCAAAAATAAAATTTTAACACAAAAAAAAGAGAAAGATTCTCTTACATATAACGGTTCATTTGATTCATGATTTGACGTACTTGTTTTTGACTTGGTTTTCTTCCCATACTACTCATCATCGCTTCAATCATTTTTTCATTAATTGGTGGATTTTTCTTCATGTATTTCTTCATCAAAGTTCTAGCAACAAAGAAACCAATCACAAGTCCAACAACCAAACCTAATACAACTAATAAAATATCATGCCACATAATAAGGCCTCCTAACTAATATCTATTTTACTAAAGCTTTCTTTATGATGCAAGAAAAAATCAGAATTTTTTTCTGACTTTCTATTTTGCTTCTTCCTGAGCACGACTTTCTCGAATGACCACAATCTTAATCGTACCTGGATATTGCATTTCACTTTCAATTTTTTCTTTCATGTCTCTAGCAATTTTATAAGACATTGTATCATCGACTTCATCTGGTTTTACCATGACACGAACTTCTCGACCAGCTTGCATCGCATATGTTTTTTCAACTCCCTCAAAAGAGTTTCCAATACTTTCAAGTTGTTCAAGTCTCTTAATGTAATTATCTAAGGAATCATTTCTTGCTCCAGGTCTTGCAGCCGATAAGGTATCAGCCACTTGCACTAAAACAGAGATAACACTAGTTTGGTCCGTATCCCCATGATGAGAAGCAATTGCATTTATCACAACATCATCTTCATGATAACGTTTCGCAATATCAACACCAATATCCACATGGCTTCCTTCAACTTCAAAATCAATTGATTTTCCTATATCATGTAGAAGTCCTGCTCTTTTGGCTAAAGCAACATTTTCTCCTAGCTCAGCCGCCATAAGTCCACATAACTCACCAACTTCTTTTGAATGCTGTAAAGCATTTTGTCCATAACTTGTTCTAAAATGTAACTTACCAATTAAATTCACTAATTCTGGTTCTACTTTGGTAATTCCTAAAGAATAACAAGTTTCATTTCCAAGTTCAGTAATCTTATTATTCATATCCTTACATACTCGGTCATAAACTTCTTCAATTCTTGCTGGATGGATTCTTCCATCTTTAATCAAAGTTTCAATGGTAATCTTTGCAATTTCTCTTCGAAGTGGGTCAAAGGATGAAATCACAATCGCTTCTGGTGTATCATCAATAATTAAATCCACACCAGTCACAGCTTCAATGGTTCTAATATTTCTTCCTTCTCTACCAATAAGTCTTCCTTTCATTTCATCATTTGGTAAAGTAATCGTACTTACTGTTTGTTCTGTTGCCACATCTTCAGAATAACGTTGCATTGATTCCACAATAATATTTTTGGCAGATTCATTCGCAGTCAACTTTGCTTCTCTTTCTTTTTCTTTGACAAAGTCTGCGATTTCTCTTGCCATTTCTTCTTCACATCGCTTCATAATCAGTTCTTTGGCACGTTCTTTTGTGAATTTAGCGATGTCTTCTAAACGTGTCATTTCTTGTTTCAATAATTCATCCATCTTATCTTGTTTTGCTTGGATTTCTTTTCCACTGGCTAATAAATTTTGCTCTTTTTCGTCTAAAGCTAATTCTCTTTTTTGTAAAATTTCATCTCTTTTATCTAAACTGTTTTCTCTTTGTTGCATCCGAGTTTCATTTTCTTTTAATTCATCTTTCTTTTCTTTTATCTGTTTATCTGTCTCTTGTTTTAATTTAAAACTTTCTTCTTTTAGTTCAAGTAAACGATCTCTTTTTTGTTTTTCTGCTTCTTTCTTTGCATCTTCTATTAATTTATCAGCTTTTTTAGATACAGTATTTCCTTTCATAACAGAAATACCATAAGTAACTCCTGCCCCTGCGGCACATCCAAGAATCAAAGTTAAGATGGCAACCGTCATTGGTTCCATATACTTTTCTCCTTTTCTTTTATAGAAAATTAATAAACTTAATATCTATATATTCATTATAAAAGAAAATTAGAGATTTGACAAGTCTCGAATTTTACTCTAGAAAAATTTCTTAATTCTAATAGTAAATGAGATTTTCATATATCTATTTTAAAATATTCTAAACTTATACAACTTTTCAAATCATTTTTTAGTTTCCGAACATCCTCTATGGTTAATCCTGTAAATTTAGATATTTTTTTCATATTACAATTGTCTTTTAGCATAGTTTTGGCTATTTCTAATTTTTCTTCTGATTTTCCTTCTATTTTTCCTTCAGCACGTCCAGTCTCCTTAATTTTGTTCTCCATTGTAAACATCGTGTTACAAAATTCATCATCCATAAATCCATTTAAAAAATATTCTAAGCTCATACAACACTTTCCCTTTTCAAATCATTTTTTAGTTTCCGAACATCCTCTATGGTTAATCCTGTAAATTTAGATATTTTTTTCATATTACAATTGTCTGTTAACATTGTTTTTGCTATTTCTAATTTTTCTTCAAGCTTTCCTTCTATTTTGCCCTCTATTTTGCCTTCAGCACGTCCAGTTTCTTTGATTTTGTTCTCCATTGTAAACATTGTATTACAAAATTCATCATCCATAAATCCATTTAAAAAATAATTGACACTCATGAGATATTCTCCTCCTTCTTTTGCATAATATTCTCGTTCTTCTTGTGTTTCTGCTCCAATAAATCTTAATGTTGTTATAAGTTCATCTTCACCTACATTATAAGAAAGCTCTTTTAACTTGTCAAGTCTTATTATCACAATTTCCATCTTCTCTGTAAGTTCCCCATCTTTGTCTCGATATCTATATTTTGATATCACTTCATCAGAGAGTTCTAATCCTTCTACTTTCTCCACAATATTGATACTCATAAATGGTTTTAACTCGTTATATTCAGTTCCTGTTTCTAAGGATGTTCCACTGATTCGATTACTATAAAAGACTGACTTATCTAAAGAATCTTTATTAAAGATTCGATAAACTTCAAGATTGATAATTTTATCATCTAAATAAAGTAAGATGTCTCCTCTACTATTCTTATCCTTATATTTTCCTTTCTCTAATGTTGATTCCATTTTTACGATTACTTTTCCTCTTAAAGACCCTTTTGGTAAATGAAAATATTGTTCTAAGAATCTTTCAATGAAAAGAATATTTTGAAATCTTCCAAAAGTTTCTTTAAACAAAACATCATCTGTTAAAGGAATAAATTCGACTTTTTCTATCATGATACAAAAATACCTCCTATATATATATTCAAGAAAAAGTGCCGATTTCCTTTTTTTTTCACGCAAATTTCTTCAAAAAAATTGAAATTTGTACATTTTGTTTACATTTTTGATAACTTTTAATTATTCAATTTACGCATTATATACATATATTTAAAATGTAAAATAAATGTAAAAACGCATGCTAACAAACTCGTTAAAAAAAATAGAATTTAACTTCTACTTTTCTTTGCTTTTGTTGTTTTTCCTTGAGCTTTTAATAAATCTCTAATTTCTTCTAAAAGAATTTCTTCATTTGATTTAATAACTTCTGGTGCCTTTTCTTCTTCTACTTTTTTCTTTTTAAAATGCATTAATTTATTTACAATCTTTACCATAATAAAGATACAGAATGCAATAATAAGAAAATCAATGACATTTTGAAGAAACATTCCATATTGAATTTCAGCATCGCGAATTTTAATCGTTAAAGATGTAAAATCAATTCCACCAATGATAATTCCTAAAAGTGGCATGATAATATTATTCACTAAAGATGTAACGATACTTGAAAAAGCTCCTCCTATAATAACACCGACAGCCAAATCCATAACGTTTCCACGCATGATAAATTCTTTAAATTCTTTCCACATACTTTTTTCCTCCATGTATTACTTATATCATACTTTTTTTGAAAAAAGAAGATTTTTTGCATGAATTTAGAACTTTTTCATAACATTTAGTAATGGAGGTTAAATTATGGAAATACTTAAAGTATCATCAAAATCGAGTCCAAGTAAAGTTGCTGGTGCGATTGCAAACATCTATCGAGAGCAAAAAGAAGTTGAAATTCAAACTATCGGTGCTGGTAGTTTAAATCAAGCTATCAAAGCGGTTGCAATTGCAAGAGGTTTTGTTGCCCCAAGTGGAGACAATCTCATTATTATTCCAGCTTTCAACGACATTGTAATTGATGGTGAAAATAAAACAGCAATTAAACTAATTGTTACAAACAAATAAAGAACCGCGATTGGTTCTTTTAGTTTACAAGTTTGTCTAAGTCAACGTCGTTTCGGTCATGTTTAATCGGTTCCCAAGTCTCTGTTTTCTTAAATAAACAAATGATATTAATAGGTATCCATGTTGCAATAAATAAAGTAAATAATAAAACTCCACCTAAAATGTTACGAACACTTTTATGATTGTATTTAACCACAAAGATATTCAGTGCCACATTGGCTATGTAGAATATGACAAAGAATAAAAGTCCAGATGCATATAAATAAGAGAAGAAATCAAATAATTCGACCCCAAAGATATGAAATAAGAACAGAACAATGGCAAGTAGAAATCCTAAAACAACCATAAGAGGTGCTGAATACATCATAACCATATCGAAAGATGCAATATTTCCTTTTTTTAAGAATGTTTTAAATAATTTTCCACCATACACTTTCAAACAAGCAAGACATCCGCTTGTCCATCTCTTTCTTTGTTTCCATGAAGTCCAAAAACTTTGAGGATGTTCATCATAGGTAATGGCATCTTCAACAAAAGCGACTTGAATTCCTCTTAAAGCGCATTGTCCAGTAAACTCAGAATCCTCTGTTAAAGTGACTGTATGAAATCCATCTTTAATCACTTCTTTTCTTATCATAAATCCTGTCCCATTAATAGCTGCAGAACCAGAAAAATTCATACGAGCACGATTAAAGAAAAAGTTTTGAATAAAATAGAATAAGGTATAAGACCCTGTAATCCAGTTATCATCCATATTTTTAGAATCTCTAAAACACTGCCCTACTTCTACTCCTTCACATAAAGCATCGTTCATTCTAGCAAGAAAATCGGGATGTACTAAATTATCAGCATCAAATACAACAAAAGCATCTACATCCTTTTCTTTCTGTAATAAATCAAAGGCATACGATAGAGCATCGGCTTTCACTTTCACTTTTACTTTACATTCAATAATCTTTGCTCCAGCTTCTCTAGCCACATCTTCTGTATGGTCTGTACAGTTATTTGGAACAACATAAATATCATATAAACTTTCTGGATATCTTTGTTTTTGTAAACTTTTGATGAGTCCACCTATCACATTTTCTTCATTTCGAGTTGGAATCACAATGGCAAATTTATGTTTTGGTTTATGACGGCCAAACATACTTTTATGATAATTTTTAAAACCAAATAATCCTGTTATTGCAAAATACATTCCATAAATAAAAGACACTGCAAATAATATATAATAAATGGTAACCACTACATTCACCATTTTTATCCACCCTTTCTAAAGGTTATTTCATATACATTCAAATTATAATATAATTCATATAAAATTTCAATTACATTTTCGTCATTTTACATCGTGATACTTATTACTTTTAAATGTGTGGGTAAAAAAGGACTAAAAAAAACTTGAAATACTTAGAATTCTTTGATATATTATTTATGCAATGCAGGTGTGGTTCAGTGGCTAGAATGCGACCTTGCCAAGGTTGAGACGGGAGTTCGATTCTCCTCACTTGCTCCAGTGACGTTTCTGTTCGAACTTTTATAGTTTGAACTTAACATATATAATCAATCCGTTCGGGTTGATTTTTTTGTGTTTTACAAAAAAATTAACAAAGAAAGGACGGTGTTTTAT
>CANRDF010000003.1 GCA_947629255.1 uncultured Bacilli bacterium | reverse complement strand
ATGAAAAGGAAAATGCTTTATTTTATTGGCATTTTCCTTGTTTTCCCTGATAATATTAATTCCCTGATAAAATATATTATCAGGGATCCCTGATAATACATTATTGGTTAAAAAGCAAGGTTTTTAGTTCCTTGCTTTATTCGTTTATTAATTTTATGTCGGCTCCTACATTTTGAAGTTTTTCAATAATATGTTCATAACCTCTTAAGATATGGTCTATGTCAGATATGGAAGTTGTTCCATCGGCAATTAGTCCTGCTATTACTAAAGAAGCACCTGCTCTTAGATCACTTGCTTTTACTTCACTACCATATAGTTTTGTTTTTCCTTTAATATAGGCAGTTTGATTGGATACTTTAATGTCAGCACCCATGTTATTTAGATAAGGCACTTGTCCCATACGATTGGAATATATTGTTTCTTCTAAAACGCTTGTCCCGTTACATTGAGTCATTAAAACTGAAATTGGCTGAGCTAAATCTGTTGGGAATCCTGGATAAACTAATGTTGTGATGTTTAAAGATTTTAGTTTTTTACCGTGGTTTATCACTAGATTATCTTTTTCTAATTTAATATCTACACCAATTTCTTGTAGTTTTGAGATTAAAGACATGAGATGTTCCACGATAATGTTTTCAATTCTAAGGTCTTTACCAAGCAAAGCTCCCATGATAATATATGTTCCTGCTTCTATTCTGTCGGGTATAACTTCAATCATTGATTTATGAAGATATTCTACTCCTTCAATTCGTATTTTGCTTGTTCCTGCACCTGTTATTTTGGCCCCCATGTTATTTAGGAAAGATGCTACATTTACGATTTCAGGTTCCTTAGCAGCATTGTTAATAATTGTTGTTCCTTTTGCTTTTACAGCGGCTAGCATGATATTAATGGTTGCTCCGACACTTGCAAAGTCTAAGTATATTTTGGTTCCTTTTAATTCTTCGGCTTCAATAATATATTTATCGTTATCTTCAATTATGGTTGCGCCTAAGGCTTCAAAACCTTTTAAATGAAAATCTATTTTTCTTTTGCCTATATTACAACCCCCTGGAAAATAAATTTCAACATGTTTTAATCTTCCAAGTAAAGCTCCCATAAAATAGTAACTTGCTCTTAGCTTATTTGATAGATTTTCTGGGATCACTGTATTTTTTAAATCTCTTACATCGATTTTCAAATCACTTTCTTGGACTTCAACTTTTCCATTTAATAATTCAATAATACGTATTAGGGCATCTCGATCCGTAATATCAGGGACATTTAAAATACTTGCTTCTTCATCGCAAAGAATTGCCGCGGGAATTAAAGCGACAGCAGCATTTTTGGCGCCAGAAATTTTGATGGTTCCTGAAAGTTCTTTTCCCCCATGTATTTGTATTTTTTGCATATTCAAACACTCCTTGCACATTTCTTAATTTAACTATATCAAATTTTTTTATTGATTTAAAGTTATTTTCTCTTTATTTACATATATGTATGACACCTAAAATGACTAGAAGAAAGAAACCTAAAATATTGGCTTTCTTTCCTAATTTTTTAGATGCAAATTTACCAATGGCTAAACCTAACATGGTAAATAGAAAGCTTACGATAGAAAAAATAAGCATTGCTGATACCTTGCTTTTGGTGATTGCTGATAAACCTAATCCGGTTGAAAAAGCATCAATGGAAACACCAAAGGCAAAAAGGAAAATTCCTAAAAATGAAAAATCCATTTCGGTTGTGTCTTCTTTTTTGTGCATTTCCCATAATAGATTGCCTGCGATAAAAAGAAGAATACATCCTAAGAATAGATTGCTGTTTAAAGCAAAGAAGGAAACTATTTTATCACCAATCAGATCTCCTAAATAAGGCATGATAAAATGCATGATTCCTACAGTCATACTAATTTGGAAACATTTCTTTCTTGATATGTTATAGGTTCCAATTCCTAAAGATAAGGAAAATGTGTCCATTGACAAGGCAACGGCAATCATTAAAACATTTAAAAAGTCTATCATAAGTAACTCCTAATATTACTATATGATAGACGTTTGGTTCTATGAATGGAATTGATTCAAGATTTCTTGAACAAAGAATTTGTATTCCACATCTTCTGTATTGTTTTCTTTGGCATCTAGTAAGCATAATGGTGGGAACATCACACACCACCAGTTTTCGCCTTCTCCATTTCCTAAAGTGATGACTAGTGAATCATATTTTCCACTTGGATACACAACTCCTTTGTATTCTTTTTCTGGGAATTCATTTTTTCCATATGAAACTGTGTTTTTTAAAGTATATTTATTTACTTCTTCTCTTATCCACGGCATAGATTCTTCTATTTTCTCGCTTGCTTCTTCTTTTGTTTTAACGTCTTGCATTAAGTCATTTAGTTTGTTTTCTAAATCATTTTTCACAAGATACTTTGTTGTTTGGTCTTGTAAGGTATTTGAGTTTGCAATTACTCGAAAGCGAATTGCGTAGTCTGGTATTATGACTTCTTCTTTATTTGTTAAGCCATAGACTAAAAATAGGATAAATAATATAGGAATTATTTTTTTCATTTTCTCACCTATATTATTTAAGGGTGGTTGTTCACATTTTTATTCATGGATTAAAAAAGCATAACGGTCTTTTCCTGCTAAATCTTTTTCTATCACGCATTCATATGTGGATAAGTAAGTGGTTATTAACTTTTCTATTTTTGACTTTTGTTCATAACCGATTTCAAAAGCTATAAGTTTTGGTTGTGTTTTTAACTTGGATACTTTTTTAATAATTTCTTCATAGAAAAACATTCCTTCTTGAGGAGCAAAGATAGCATTTTGGGGTTCGTATTTTGTTTCTTCTACAACAGGTATTTCTTTAGATACATAAGGCGGGTTACTTATGATTATATCAAAATGTTCGTAACTTGTTTGTAACATATCTTCTAAAATAAAGTGGATATTCACATGATTTAAGTTTGCATTTTCTTTTGCTACATCCAAAGCATCTTTCAAAATATCTATCGCGGTTACTTCACATGGGATGTGTTTTTTTAAAGCAATTGAAATACAGCCACTTCCTGTTCCTAGTTCTAAAATTTTAGGATTTTCTAATTTTAAAGATTTTATTCTTTGAATTGTTTTTTCGACTAAATACTCTGTTTCAAATCTAGGTATTAATACTCGTTCATCCACATTGATGTGAGTATCATAAAAATCAACATAGCCAATCAAATATTGAACCGGATAATGTCTCTCTAATTTGTCTATTATTTCTTCTAAGTTGTCTTTGTATTTTTCTTTTAGAAGTTGCCAGTCTAAATCTGTAATCAATTCGGGTTTCATAGATATCACTTTCCTTATAAATATATTTGTAAATTCTTGCAAACAGTTTATTATTGTTATATAATGATATTAAGATACGTTTGATTGTTAGGTGTCTTTCTCCTCAGTCCATTTAATTTTTGTTTTTATCTATTTAATTATGAATTTTATTTTGGAAAGAGGTGATGGTCCATGAAAGGAATGAATAATGAATATTCTCATACTTTTCATAATTCTTATATTAGTTTTAGAAAAGTATTTCCAAAACAAGGACTAAGTGTTTTAAAAAATGACACAAGAAAGCACCCTTACATATCATAGACTGGGTGCTTCTCACAAAAGGAATACTGGACTGTGACACACCTAACACGCAAAAATCAGATGTATCTTTTTTATGTCCTAAACTATATTATGAAACATAGTTTTCATTTTATGAAAGATTTCTCTTTCTGTAAACATTATACCACACTTTGTTGATTTTGCAAGTTTTTTTGGTATTATGGGGTAAGAACGATGCGAAAAGTAGTATTAATATAAGCTTGGCCGTGGCTATTAATGAAGGCTGAAAGCCCAGCCTCTGTACCGTCTGTACAAAGAGCACCACGTCTGAACCACGGATAGTAGCTATCGACAAAAAAAGCAACGTCTGCATTATAACTTCCTGCTAATCTAGCGGAGCCATTACCTCCACTAGGTTTTTGATATGCAACACTGTAAAATGGGCCAACCTCTTTTGTTCCGTCTCCTAGCTTTCCTCGATAAAAATTTCGATCTGTTGTATCATAATCATATAAATCATAATATTTGGAAGAAGGCCATGGTTTACCATCTTTATTTTCTGTGTCAGAAGATGCTCCATCACAAGTAGAACAACTATATGGTCCTTTAAATCCTGAATTATATGTACTACTTCTTCCACTTGTTGGAGTAGCAACTTTATCTTGAGCGTGCATAACCCCCATTACATACTCCCAAGCCCCACCAGCCATGTCATAAATTCCTGTATAATTTCCTGTTGTACTTGCTTCCTTGTTATTTTTATTATAATAGCTTTGTACCTCTTTACTATCGATATTTAATGCAGTTGTTTCATACCAATTACAATTCTCTCTTGTTGCGGTAAATCCACACGTCGGAGCATTAGCGGCTGACATTCCTGTAACATAACTACTTGAATTATTGATTCTTACTTCTTTACAAATTCCATTTTCTTCACATCTTCCATATATACTTTGAGTTAAATAGGCTACTGCTCCCCATTCTGTATTTTTCATCATATGACTTTCTAAGTCTCTTTGATAATTATAACTTGTATAAAAAGCATTGGCTACTTGTATTTCTCTCCAACTATATACATTTGGTTTTATAATGATTTTAGAAGAATTTTCTTCATTTTTTTTAGCATTATCTGCATTCCAACTATTATTAGACTTGACATCTATATTTTCATTATTTTGATTATATCCAGTTTCAAATTTGCCAACCCATAGTCCATTACTATCAAAGGATACAAATGCTGGATGGGTTAAATATTGTCCTTTTTGCGAACCTTGCTTGACACTACTATTTTTAGTTTCAAATTGAATATCAAAAACTTCTGTTTCTCCTTTGTTTCCATTAATATAATTATAAAAACTTTGAACATCTGGATATGTGTTTTTAGTTATTATATCAATATATCCTGTATATGTTTCTTCGCTCTCTTGTAATTTATAACTATATCTTGGAATCCATACAAAGTAAGCTTCTATATCTTTTTCTTCTATTTCTTGGCCTGGACTATAATTATCTTCTACTCCATCTTTTAATATGACTGCATTTGCCCATCGTTTATCTTTGTAACTATACCATGTATCAGTTATATCTGCTTTTTCTACTTTTCCACCATAAGAACCATCACCGATATTTTGAATTGTAATTCCTGTTGGTTGTTCTTCTTTGATTTGAACAGGGATAAGTCTTCCATTTCCAAGATCTGGTATGGCTCCATTTAAAATATCTTCTTGATATATTTTCTTAAAATATAAATAACATTTTGTTTTAGTCGTTGTGATATTAGATAAATATGGTCCCCATCTTTCGTTATCCCAATTGATATTGCTAACTTTTTGATTATTTAATAAATCTATACAATAACTAGAGCTGGTATCTAAGGAATAACCTTCTTCTTTTTTTGGAACTTCTTTTACTAAAGTATTATCTTTATAAAAAGCAAATTCTAAATCTCCCATACCCTGAACTTGACCATTAATCACATTTTGATTTGTATTTACTTCAAAAATAGCAAATGTTCGATAAAGAACTGCTCCACAAACTAATAAAATACAGGCGATGGTAAATACAACAATTCCTATTCTTTTATGATCTCTTTCTTTAAATTTCTTTAGATTCATACTATTCTCCTTAATCGTAATATCTTACGAGTTATAATTTAATTATAGTCATAAAATGTTACGATGTCAATGGTGAGAATATGAAAATTATTGCTAATGATTACAAATCTAATGAAGCTTTTAAATTTTTAAGACAAAGTTTAAATTTAACTCAAGAAGAACTTGCTCATTTAATTGGGGTTAGTAAAAGTTCAATTGAAAAATATGAATATGGCACAGCGAATTATACATTTGAAACTTTACTGAATGTTGCTAAAAAATGTGGTTTAAAAATTATTATAGAGAAAGAAAAAAATTCTTCATCAAATTTAAAGTAAAAGAAAAGCAGGTTTATTCGCCTGCTAATTTTCGTTTTAAGTCTTCAGTCGTTAACGCTTCAATGATTGGGTCTAAGTCACCTTCCATGACTCTATCTAAACTCATAAGTGAGAATCCTATACGATGGTCTGTTACTCTATTTTGAGGATAGTTATAGGTTCTTATTTTTTCTGAACGGTCTCCAGTTCCTACTTTGCTTTTACGTTCACGACCAAATTTTTGCTCTTGTTCTTGTTCTTGTTGGTCGTAAAGTTTGATTTTTAACCACTGCATTGCTCTTTCTTTATTCTTTAACTGACTTCTTTCATTTTGACATGTTACTACAGTATTGGTTGGTAAGTGAGTAATTCTGACAGCTGAGTTTGAAGTGTTAACTGATTGTCCTCCTGCTCCACTAGAATGATAGACATCGATTTTTAAATCACTTTCTTTAATTTCAATGTCAATATCGTCTCTTTCTGGCATGACAACTACAGTCGCGGTTGAAGTATGTACTCTTCCTTGAGTTTCAGTCACAGGAACTCTTTGAACTCGATGAGCTCCACTTTCGTATTTTAATTTACTATATACGTTATCGCCTTTAATCGTACATTCTACTTGAGCAAATCCACCACTTGCCCCTTCAATTTGATGATTGATTTCGATTTTCCAACCTTGTTTTTCAGCATAGTAAGTATACATTCTTAAAAGGTCTCCTGCAAATATGTTTGCTTCATCTCCGCCGGCTGCTCCTCTGATTTCCATGATAACGTTTTTGCCATCATTTTCATCTTTTGGAATTAATAAAATTTCTAATTCGTGATTGATTTGTTCTATTTTATTTGTATTTTCTTCAACTTCTAGTTCAGCCATTTCTCGCATTTCTGGGTCGTTTATTAGAGTTTTTGCTTCACTCAAATTTTTCTCACATACAAGTAATTCGTTGTATTTGTCAACAATTTCTTTCAAATCACTTTGTTCTTTTGACAATTCTTTTAATTTATTAAAGTCGTTCATGAGTTCGGGACTCATAAGGAGATTTCCTAATTCTTCATAACGGGCTTTAATCGTTTCTAATTTTTCTTTCATAACAAATTTCCTTTCTTTTTTTCTTTTAGAAAGTTTTTGCTATAAACCGTCATCCTCTTCATCAATTATGACTAAGTCTTTTAAATCGTCATCGGTGTCATCATCTACATCATCTTCGTCATAGTATGTATCGTCTTCTGTCTCGTCTTTTTCTTCCGTTTCTTCTTCGGTTTCCTCTTCTTCGTACTCTTCTTCTTCATCTTCAATGACTAATTTCTCACTGTGGCGAGTACGTAAGTCCCAGTAACCATTTTCTAATAAGATAAACTTTTTATCTGTTGTTAGGATTTCAAAAAAATCGGCAATTTGATTTACAAAATCTTCCTCTGATAAGCCTAAGGCATTACATACTTTTTTGAATAAATCATTAATTTTCATTTTCTTTTTTGATTCTTCTAGAATAATGTAGGCTATGTCATCATATCCCATTACTTCTAATTCTTCTTTTGTATATTCTTTTAACTTTTTCATTTTTTACATCCTTTCTGGTATTTTGATACCTAATAAATCTAACATTTCTTTTAGGATTCTATTTCCTAAATCTAATAAGAATAACCAATTTTCTTTCTTATTCCTATCTTCTAAATTATTTATATGATTTTTTTCATAAAATGCATTTATATTTACACAGAGTTCATATAAATAGTTTGCTAGAATAGATGGCATTCTTAATTCTACCGCATGGTTTAAGGTACTTGAGAGTTCAATTAGTTTTCTTCTTACCTCACGGTCGGTACTATCATATATCTCTTTGTTTAACTCGTCAATAGTATATTGTTCTTTTTTTAAAATACTTGCAATTCTTAAATAGGTATAGAGAATATAAGGTCCTGTTTTTCCTACAACACTAGAGAATTTATTGATATCAAAGATATAATCTTTTTCACGATTGTTTTGTAAATCGGCAAATTTAATAATGGCATTGACAATGATGTCTAGGTCTTGCTCCGTCATATTTTCATTTTTTTCATTTGATTTTAGGAATGACTCTTTGACCTCTTTAAATAAGGAATCTAGCTTTGGAGAATTCCCGGCTCTTGTTTTAAAAGGCTTTCCATCGGTTCCATTCACGGTTCCAAAGGCAAGATGCTCAAGTTTCATGTCTTTGGTATACCCTAGTTTCTCACAAACACGGAAGACGGTTTCAAAATGAAGACTTTGTCTGAAATCTGCTAAGTATATGATGTCGTCTGGATGATATTTTTGTCTTCTTTCATAAATCGTTGCTAGGTCGGTTGTTCCATAAAGGTAAGCACCATTTTTCTTTTGATACATCATTGGTGGCAATTCTTTAGCATCAGACTCTTTATTTACAAAAACAACTTTGGCTCCTTCGCTTTCAGTTAAAAGATTCATACTTTCCAGTTCTTTGGTAAGTGGTTCTATATAAGGATAGGCATCTGACTCCCCTTGCCATAAATCGAATGATACATCTAAGTATTTATATATTCTTAAGATGTCCTGCCCTGAAATCTCTTTTATTCTTTCAAAATATGGTTGGTATTCTTCGCTTCCATCTTGTAAGTCTTTGGTGATGGATGCACATTTTTCTTTTAATTCTTCATCTTCTTTACAACGTCCACTTATTTCTGGATAAATTTTTTCTAAATCTTCTAAGGTGATATCTTCTAGAGAAATTCTTTTTTCTTGAATTCCATAAATGACCTCGCCTATTTGTAAACCATAGTCTCCTAAGTGAACATCAGAGATGACATCGTGACCCATGTATTTTAACATTCTTTTGATGGATTCTCCCACAATCGCGCTTCTTAGGTGTCCTACGTGAAGTGGTTTGGCAATATTGGGGCCTCCATAGTCAATCACAATGGTTTCTTTTTTAGGAAGGGAAATATTAAATTTTTCACTTTTCGCCATTTCATTAATTGTTTCATTGATCCATTCATTACTTAGTGTAAAATTAATAAATCCGGGTGGCAAGACTTCAATTTTTTGAAAATATTTTTCTATGTCTTCTTTTTCTTTCAACTTCTCAACAATCGTCGTACCAATTTCAATAGGACTTTTGTGTAACACTTTAGCAAGTTTAAAAGAACCATCATATTGATAATCACTAATGTCACTTCGATTGGATACAATGACTTCTACTGAGTCTGCTTCGTATTCTAAATCTTGTAGTGCTTCTTTGAGAAAAGTTTCTATTTTATTTGTAATCATATGCCCTTCCTTTCTAGCTTATCACCAATTTTATTGTTTCATCATCGGTTTCGATTCGATACGTGAGCTCACAATAATTTTTATTCTTCAATAGATTAGCATACTCTACTAGAAGTTGCAAGTGGTAACCTTCATTTTTTAAAGTTATTTCACATATTTCTTTGGCGATGTTTAAATAAAAACGGTATTCGTCATTTTCTCTTGTGAATTCTTGAGTTTCAAAGTTCAGAAAATGTTCCATATCATCTATATGAAAAGAGAGTTCTGTATCGTCTAATTTATATTTTATATTTGGTTTTTCCAATACTAAGGATTCCCCTTTATAGAGTTTTATATTCATTAAATTCATGGTAAGACCTCACTTAATAGAAACATTATAGAGAAAGAACACAAAAAATGCAAGATGCACTTTTGATAACTTTGTGGTTGTATATGATACATGTATGACACCGTTCGACAAGTTTCGCACACCCTTCCGTGTATAATAACGAACTAATCTTGCTAAAAATGCAAGATTTAGAAATGGAGGATAACATGGCAACGGCGACTCAAGAAAAAAAACATAAGCTTATAAGTGACAAAGTTGTTAAAAAAATATTTTCAAGTGGTTCTGAGGCTTCTCAAGAATACTTATTAAAAATTGTTTCTTTAGCAACTGGAATTCCTTATGAAAAATTAAAAAAAGGTTTTCGGTTAATTCATCCAAATGCTGGTGTTAATGCTAATACGGTAGATAGTGAACTTGATATTGCTTTTGAATCGGATGAATACTTTGTTTCTTTCGAAATTAACCAAGGAAAATCTGATACTTTAGATGTTAAAAACGGTTCTTATACAATTATTCTTTATTTAAGACAACTTAAAAGTAGCAAAGAGTATAAGAATTTAAAACCAGTTTATCAAGTGAACTTAGATGATTTTGATTATTTTGGTAAGGATCGTTTTCTTTACTTTAGTGAATTAAAAGAAAGAGAGAGCAATGACCCTCGACATCTAGATTTATATGTCATTGATATTAATCTAGACTATTTGAGAAATTTGGGTTATAATAATATCAGAAATGCGAATGAATTAGAGAAATTACTTTATTTATTCGTATGTTCAGATGAGGAACAACTTGATGAATTATATGAAGGAGACAAAATGATGGGTAGTATAAGGGAAGAAGCCAACCAACTTGTAAGTGACCTCGATTTAATGCTTTACTACGATAAAGAAGACTTACAAAGACAAATTGGGGAAGAGCGTTATGAAGATGGTAAAAAAGAAGTGGCAAAAAAGATGCTTAAAAAAGGATATGACATCTCTGATATTTCTGAAATGACTAATTTATCCATAGAAGATATTGAAGCATTAAAAGATGAAACTACTGAGGATTAATCGGTAGTTTTTTCTTGACGTGAAAATCACTTTTCTTTTTTCCTTACTAAAGTGTAAACACATTCTTCAATTTCTTCTGGATTTATAGAAAAATATTTTTCTTTTAATTCATATAAAAATTTCTTTTGATTTAAAAGTTTTATGTTTGTTCCACAGTCATAATATAAATCTAATTTTTCTTCGATTTTTAAAGGATTGCAACGAGATTTTGAGTTCTCTTGTTCTAACTCTTTTTTTATTTCTTTATTGATACCAATTTTGACATATCGATATCCATCTATTTCTTTTTCTATTTTTTTGATTTTAATATGGTTTATTCCTCTTGCTCCCAAATATAAGCTGAGAATGGTGAAACCGAAAACAGCATAAGCTCCACCTAGCATTATTAATAAGAGTCCACCGATTACAATTTCAATAGGAAGGTTACTTCTTTTTTGAAGTCCTTTTTGAATTTTTAACTCATGAATTATATTTTCTACTTCTTCTTTTTCTTTTTCTAAATATCGTAAATGATTCATAATTCACTTCCTTAATAGCTTTATTATACATTTCTACTTATATTTTTGCAATTTTTTTTCATAATAGATTTAGGTGACGCATGATGAAAAAACTTAAATTTGTCTTACGTTTTAGTATTTTTCTTTGTTTATCTGGTTTTGTTGTTTTGACAGGGATTTATATTTTTGCTTTTTTCTCTCCTAAGTTAGAGCTTAAGGATATGGGAAAAGTATTTATATATGATAATGAAGACAATTTAATTTATCAAGGGTCTGGTTCTAGTGAATGGATTTCTTTGGATGATATTTCTGATGATTTTAAAAATGCGATTATTTCTGTTGAAGATAAGAATTTCTATCGACATAAGGGCTTTGATTATTTAAGAATTGCTAAGGCTCTTTATCAAAATATGACAGATCACACAAGATACGGAGCATCGACGATTAGTCAGCAGTATGTGAAAAATATGTTTTTAACGTTTGACCAAACTTGGGAAAGAAAAATTAAAGAAGCTTTTTTAACAGTAGAATTAGAAGTTCATTATAGTAAGAATGCAATTTTAGAAGGATATTTGAATACGATTAATTTTGGCGAAGGAAATTATGGAATTGAAGATGCAAGTAAGTATTATTTTAATAAGAGTAGTAAAGATTTGACTTTAGAAGAAGCGATTATGCTGGCTGGTATTCCTAAAAACCCTAGTAATTATAATCCAGTAAGTGACTATGAAGCTTGTATCGAAAGAGCAAAGATTGTTGCTGAGACGATGGTGAATAATGGTTATATCACAGAAGAAGTTTATGATGGTTTGTTTCAGAATGAGATACCGATTTACGGGAAACGGACTCAAAATAATTCACAGATGATATTGTATTATCAAGATGCTGTTTTAGATGAATTAAGTCATATTAAGGAAGTGCCTAAGGATTTAATTTCTTCTGGAGGACTTAAAATTTATACAACTTTTGATAGTCAGGCTCAAGCAAATATGGAAGAATCTATTTTGAATTATATTGGAAATCAAGAAGAATTACAGGTTGCCAGTGTGATGGTTGACCCAAGTACAGGAGGCGTGATTGCTTTAACGGGAGGACTTAATTATGCTAAGAGTCAGTTTAACCGGGCGACAATGTCGAAAAGACAAGTGGGTAGTACAATGAAACCTTTTCTTTATTATGCTGCTTTGGAAAACGGGCTTACTTCTTCTTCTTTGTTTAAGAGTGAAAAAACGACTTTTCATTTTGCTAATCAGGCTGTTTATTCGCCAAGTAATTATAATCAAATTTATGCTAATAAAGAAATTACAATGGCCGCGGCAATTGCTTTTTCGGATAATATCTATGCTGTGAAAACGCATTTGTTTTTGGGTACGGATGTTTTGGTTGATACAGCTCACCTCACAGGTATCGAGGAAGACCTGGTTGGAAATCCTTCACTTGCTCTTGGGACGAGTGAACTTAATATGCTTGATTTTGCTCATGGATATACGACTTTAGCTAGTGGTGGAGATGAGAAAGAAATTTATTTTATAGAAAAAGTGGAAGATATGGAAGGACATGTTTTATATGAGCATAAGCAAAAACATAATTATGTTTTAAATAGTAATGATGTATTTATTTTAAATGAAATGATGACTAATACGACGAATTCAGCTTTTTCAGATTACACCACACCTACTGCTTTGTCGATTGCTTCAAAGATGAGCCGTAAGTATGCTTTGAAAACAGGAACTACAGATACTGATTCTTGGAGTGTTGGATATAACCCGAATGTTTTAATGCTTGTTTGGATTGGAAATGACGATGCAAAAGATATTGATGGAAGTGCGAGTTATTATTCTAAAAATATATGGTTAGATACCATGGAAAAATATCTTCAGGATGTGGAACCTGTTTGGTATGAGAAACCTCAAAATGTGGTAGGGCTTATTCGTGATGGGATTACAGGTGTACAAAATACGGCTAGTAAAAATAATACGATGTTTTACTATGTAAGAGGAAGTGAAGTTCAAGTCTATTCTAAAGATGAAAAAAATGACTAGAGTTTTGTTCTAATCATTTTCTTTTATATTAATTGTCATTTGGTAATTTCCAGATAAATCTATTTCATCTACGGAAATATCAAAACCTTTTTGTTTTAGATTTTCAACGACATCACGGATTTCATTGATTGCTGTTTTTAAGTCTAACCCCGCTTCTTCTTCTACCATTTGAGTATAGTTAGGATCTAATTTAATCACAGAGGCCATTGGGTCTACAACTGCATCTTTTTCATCTTTCTTTTCTTCGATGACATTGTTTTCGGCAGGTGTTTCGTTTTCTTCAAAGAAGAATGGCATGATGACATCATCCTCTTCATTCGGAGGAGTGGTACTCTCGGTAGGCTGTGCAGGGATTTCTTCTTTAGTAGGCATAATCTCAGGTGTTACAAGTTCAATATCATCTAAAACTTCAATCGTATTTTGAGGTTCTATTGGTGGCTCTTCTGGATTTGCAAATGCACTATCCATGTTCATTGATGCTGCTTCATCTTCAAGAAAATTAAAGAATTTATTTGGAATTCCTTTTCGTTCTTCGGGAACTTCTTCTTGAGGATCTTCTTGTTTTGGTGGCTCGATGATGCCAGACATATCTTTTTTCTCATTAATTGTATGAATATCTGTCGCGTTATTTATCATAGTATTTATATCTGGTGATGGAGATACTAATGGAATATCTCCTCCCACGTCTCCTTTCGCTTTTTTAATTTCTAAATCTAATTGTCTTACAGTAAGTCGTTTATTTAAGATTTTATGTAGCCATTCTCCTTGTTCTTCTTTTGGCAAACTGAGCAAGCTTCTTGCATGACGTTCACTAATTTTTTCTTGAAGCAAGGCATCTTGCACTTCTGGAGCAAGATTTAATAATCTTAATTTATTAGCAATAGAACTTTGACTTACTCCCATTTTTTCAGCGAGTTGTTCTTGAGTCATATAGCCGCGGTCCAAAAGATTTTTATATGATTTTGCTTCTTCAATTGGTGTTAAGTTTCTTCTTTGGATGTTTTCTACTAAAGCTATCTCTGCACTTTGATTGTCATCTATATTTGAAATAATTGCGGGGACTGTTTTTAATCCTGCCATAGTTGCCGCCTTAAAACGACGTTCTCCAGCAATGATTTCAAACTTACTTCCTAATCTTCTTACTACAAGTGGTTGGATAATTCCATGTTGACGAATAGATTCTGATAGTTCTTTTAAACCTTCTTCGTCAAAGGCAAGTCTTGGTTGAAAACGATTGGGAATGATATCCTCTATTCCGATTTGTACAATTTTATCCTCTGTATTCACAAAAAATCAGCCCCTTACTGCTTATTTTCTATTATTAATTGTATCAATTTTTTGTGGGAATAGCAACACTGAATGTGAAAATTTTTTAATCTAATTTAAGAAAATTTTAAAATTTTAAACTTATTATATTTACAAAGCTTATAAAAAAAAGAAACTTATTAAAGTTCCCTAGACTTTCTATGCTTAATACCATCAATCATTCCAAGATATACCTAAACTATTTTTTTTTGTGTTTCATTATTACTTTCTACAATCTTTTCTGTTATACTTATATCTTGTAAATTATCCTCACCGTTAATAATTCTTGAAGCGGCATGTACTCCTATTAAAGGAAGAAACCCAATAAGTAATAATAACAAAATAAATAGTGCAGTTTTGTCTTTTAACATAAGTTTTCTCCTTTCTAATTTTAGTATGCATAATATTTATCGATTTATACGAGACTTTGTCGAAAATTGGAAAAGAATATTTTGATGTATAATTTTTTTAAATTTATTCATACTATTTATGTAGATAAGATGGTTATCTACATGACTTTTTAGAAGTCAAATAGAAAAATGACACGTTTGGTTTACGTGTTGTTTTTCTTTATTTTTATCAAAAAAGAAACTTTATAACGGTTTCTTTTTAATTTTATCGTAACTTCTAGGATATATTAAATTTGTTTCTTTTAATTTCTTTATTTTTAATAATGTTCGATGTCCCCCATTTAATGGAAGTTCAAATTCTTCTTGATTTTCAATTTTTACATTTAATTTTTCTAAAGCATTTTCAGATGATTTTATTTCTTTCTCGGCATTTCCTTTCATGACTAAAAAGGAACCATTTACTTTTAATGCAGGTATATTTAACTCTAATAAAATTCTTAATTCAGCAACAGCTCTCGAAGTAACATAGTCATATTGTTCTCTATTCTTTTGAGTATAATCTTCGGCTCGACTATAAATGATTTTTACATTTTTTAAGTTTAATAATGTGACTGTTTCTTCTAAAAATTTAATCTTTTTATTGTTAGAATCTAATAAGCTAACTTGTAAATTCGGATAAATGATAGCAAGTACTAATCCTGGGAATCCGGCACCTGTTCCAATATCTAAAAGTGTTCCTTCTGTTAAATTGGCTATTTTTGTTAATGTCATGGAGTCATAAAAATGTTTTAAATAGACTTCTTCTTTCGTTTTGATGGCGGTTAGGTTGGTATGCATATTATATTCTAATAAAAAATCAGCATATTTTTCTAATTTCATCTTCATTTCTTCTGTGAGTTCAATTTTTAAATCAGCTACTTTTTCATAAAAATCATTCTTATTCATGGTTATACTCTTTCTTTAAATAAACATTTAATATGGCTATGTCACTTGGATTTACACCACTGATTCTTGTTGCTTGTCCTAAGGAGATTGGTCTTATTTTTTCTAATTTTTGACGAGCTTCTGAAGCTAGATTTTTTACTTTTGTATAATCAATATCACTTGGAATTTCTTTTTCTTCTAGTTTCATCATTTTTTCTACTTCTTTATAAGTTTTCTTGATGTATCCATCGTATTTAATTTGAATTTCCATTTCTTCTTGAATTTCTTCTTTGAAAGGAATTGGTTCAATTTTATTTAAAAACTTTATGGTAATCTCTGGACGTTTTAATAAATCATAGAATGTTTCGGTTATACTTGGAACGGGAATATTTTCTTTGGCAAAAATTTCTTTTACTTCTGATGTTAGTTTGCATTTTGTCTCTTTTAAAAATATTTCACATTCTTCAATTTCTTTCTTTTTATTTAAGTAATTTTGGTATTGAGTATCGGTGATAGAACCACATTTTTTAGCTAGTGGACGAAGTCTTAAATCGGCATTGTCATGGCGAAGGATAAGACGGAACTCAGCACGACTTGTTAGCATTCGGTATGGCTCGTTGGTACCTTTGGTTACTAAATCATCAATTAAAACACCAATGTAAGCTTCGTTTCTTTTTAATATGAGAGGTTCTTCTTTTTCAAGACTTAAGGCTGCATTGATTCCGGCAACAATTCCTTGACCTGCTGCTTCTTCGTATCCACTCGTTCCATTAATTTGGCCTGCTGTATATAGATTTTTAATTACCTTTGACTCTAGGGATGGCATGATTTGTAATGGGTCAATAGCATCATACTCAATTGCATAAGCATATTTTGTAATCACGGCATTTTCTAATCCTTCGAGGCTTCTTACCATTTGTTCTTGAATATTTTTTGGCATCGATGTCGAAAAGCCTTGGAGATACCAATCATCATAGTGGATGCTTTCTGGTTCTAAGAAAAGTTGATGTCTTTCTTTGTCTTTAAATCTAACAAGTTTGTCTTCAATACTAGGACAATATCTTGGTCCTACTCCAGTTACAAGCCCACTGTACATGGCTGATTTGTCTAGGTTATCTAAAATTATTTTATGGGTTTTAGGATTGGTATAAATAAGATAACATTTTTGTTGTTTATTGATATCATAGCATGGAGGGTTGTCACAAGAGAACGTCCAGTAAGTGTTGTCGCCTACTTCTTCGTGCATTTTTGAAAAATCAATAGAACTTGCTTTTATTCTGACGGGAGTTCCTGTTTTCAGACGTTGGATGTGAAGACCATATTTTTTTAGATTATCACTTAAATGATTGCTTCTTCTTTCCCCATGAGGACCACTTTCTGTTGAAGTGTTTCCGACCAAAATGTTGGCTTTTAAATAGGTTCCGGTTGTAAGTATGATTTTTTCACCTTCAATTTTGCTTCCATCTTCTAAGATAATTCCTTTTACCGTGTTGTCTTCCACGATTAAATCTTCTACCATGCTTTCTTGTATGGTCAAATTTGGAGTACTCTCTAATTCTTTCAACATGTTTTTCGGATATGTTACTTTGTCTGCTTGAGCACGTAAACTACGAACGGCTGGTCCTTTCGAATTGTTAAGCATTTTGATTTGAAAATGAGAAATGTCAGCTACTCTTCCCATGAGTCCGCCTAAAGCATCAATTTCTCTTACGATAATTCCTTTCGCTGAACCACCAATGGATGGATTACATGGCATATCACCGATGTTTTTGATATTTCCTGTTACAAGTAATGTTTTGTGACCTTTAAAGGCTCCAATATGGGCAGCTTCAATTCCAGCATGACCTCCTCCGACTACGATTATTTCATATTTCATTTGTTTCACCTACTTTCCTAAACAGAATTTTGAAAATATATTGTCTACTAGTTCATCTTCGTAAAACTCACCTATCATTTTGCCTAGATTTTCCCATGCACTTTTGATATCGATAGCAAGCATGTCTACTGGGATATCTTTTTTGTTTTCTTCGATAACATGAGTGATGAGATTTTTAGCCTCAGTTGCTAAAGCAATCTGTCTTGCATTGGATAAGTATGTTAAGTCTTTGTTGCTCATATCTTTTAGACCAAAAGTGTCGATGATCTGTTCTTTTAGTCCTTCTATTCCTATATTGGTTTTGGTACTTCCTTTTATGATAGGTAATGTGGTATCTATTGTTTCTATTTTTTCTTCTAGGTCAATTTTGTTTACAAAGATGATTCCTTCTTGCTCCTCTATAGTTTTTATTAATTCTTTTTCTTCTTTGGATAGAGATTCGTTGCCATTTAAAACAAGAATGGTTAAGTCTGCTTCTTTCATTAATTTTTTACTTTTTTCTACCCCTATTTTTTCGACGATGTCTTCGGTTTCTCGAATACCCGCGGTGTCTAAAAAATTTAGAACAATTCCATTTACGATGATGGATCCTTCTACCACGTCTCTTGTCGTTCCACGTATATCAGTAACTATAGCTTTTTCTTCCTCTAATAAGGTATTTAGTAAAGAACTTTTGCCAACGTTTGGACTTCCCACAATGGCTACATTAATTCCATTTTTTATTAAAGAACCATTTCTAGATTCTTTGATGATGTTTTCTAAAGTTTCATTTATTTCTTTTAAAACAGGTGTAATGTTTTCTTTAGTAATTTGGATTTCGTCAGTGTACTCTGGATAGTCAATATTAACCTCGATATTTGCAAGTAAGGAAACCATTTTCTCTCTTAAGTTTTGAATGAGTTTAGTTGTTTTTCCTGTAAGTCCACTCATCGCCATTTTAGATTGAAGGCTTGTTTTCGCATTTAGTAAATCACTTACACTTTCAGCTTCGAGTAAATTAATTCGGCCATTTAAGAATGCTTTTTTGGTAAATTCTCCTGGTTCAGCTAATTCAGCTCCGTTTTCTAGTAAAAGTTCTAAGATTTTATTTGTGGTTGCATACCCTCCATGACAATCAATTTCAACCATATCTTCTTTGGTGTATGTTTTTGGAGCACGCATGAGTAAAACTAAGACTTCGTCAATCGTTTCTTCTCCTTCTTTTATCCAACCATAATGAATGGTATGGGATGGTGCATCTTTAAAGTTTTGGTTCGAAAAGATTTTGCTTACAATTTCAATTGCATTTGGTCCACTTATTCTTACAATGTTTATCGCACTTGTTCCTAGATTATTGGTTGATATACTAGCAATCGTTCTATCCATATAAATCACTGCTTTCTTTAACGTATTGTATTATAACACGTATTATTTAAAAAAAAAAATTAAAATCTATATTTGACTTTAATGTCATGTTTTTATCTTCGGAGCTTTGGTTCTTCCTTCACAACGTTTTCTTTGATAAATGTTATTGTTTGTTTTAATTTTTCTATGTATGCGGCTGAAGTTTTTTCTTCCATATTCATAGTCGCTAATAATTTTTTGGCATATTCTACGTCATCTACATTAAATGCTCTCATAAAAGCAAGTAATGGGTCTACTCCTTTTTTGTATAAATCTATAAAATTTAATTCTTGAATAAAAAAATTGTTTTCTAGTTCGTTATATGACATTTTTGCCCTCCTTATATAATTTTATCATGATTTTTATTATATTCTTTTTCTTTTTTTAGCTACTTTACAGTTTTTATTCAAAAGAAAAGACAGATGTTACTCTGCCTTAATTACAATATGTCGGTTTGGTTCTTCGCCTTCACTTGCAGAAGAAATTCCTTTGAAATTTGCTAATTTGTTATGAATAATTCTTCTTTCATAGGAATTCATATTCTCTAATGCGACTGGAATTTTCGTATCTCTTACTTCTTTCGCAGTCCTGATTGCAAGTCTTTCTAATGCTTGAACTCTTTTCTCTTTGTAATTTTCTACGTCTAATATGATTTTGACGTAGACATTCCATTCCATATTTATTTTGGCACGACAGAGTGTTTCTAATGCTTTTAGGGTTTGCCCATTTTTTCCAATCAATATTGCATTGTTATCAGAAAACATGGTAATTGTAAATGTATCTTCTCTAATACTTGTTTCAAATTGCACTTCTAGTCCTAAAGCACTCGTTAATTCTTTCAGATAATCTTTTATCTCTTTTAATAATTCTTGATGTGAAATCGCAGTTACTTGATATACTGTTGACTTAAATAGTCCACCCTTTTTTATTTCTTCTTTTTTGTAAAAAATGCTTTCGGTTTGTAATTCGTTTTTGGCATTTTCTACAGCCTCGATTAAGGTCTTTCCTTCTGTAATCACTGACATACTACTTCACTTCTTTCTTTTCTATTTTTTTCTTTTCCATTTGATATCAAAGATGTGTTTTTTCTTTTTCTTTTCTTCCTCATTTAATACTCTTTTGATGATAGCATTTTGTAATACTGCAAATCCATTTGTAACAATCCAGTAGAATGCTATTGCAGTTGGAAGTGAGAATGATGCGATGGAAATACTTATTATCATAAACATGAACATGAAGTTCATTTGTTTCATCATTTCATTATCTTGTGATGATTTCATAGAATTTTTGAATGAAATATAGGTTGTTGCCACGATTAAGAATATTAATACAATGTAGATGTATTGTCCTTCTGATAATCCTTTCCATGGTGTCATACCAAGATGCATTCCAAATAGGCTTCCCTCAAAGATTGCTGGGACTTTGTTAATCGCATCTAGAAATGCAAAGAATAATGGAATTTGGATTAAGGCAACAAGACAACCTGATACTGGATTGATTTTGTATTTTTGATATACCATCATTTGTTCTTGACTCTTTGCCATCATGGACTCTGAATCAGTTCTTCCAGCATATTTTCTTTCAATTCTTTGAATCTCTGGTTGAGCTTTTTGCATGTTACTCGTTGCTTTCATACTTTTTATGGCAAGCGGTAACATGATGAGTCTTATGAGCAAGCCTATTACCATAACAGCTATACCAAAGTTATTGAATAAGTATCCAGCTTTTAATATGAGTAATGCAAGTGGTCTTACTAAAATGGTTTCCCATAGACCGTTGTATGGATTTGAACCTAAGTTAAATTCTTCACAGGTTGGTAAATCTTCTAATTTTGTTTTTAATTGGTCGTTGTGAGTTTCATAGATATGATATAATTCTGTATCTTTCTGTGGTTGACATAATATATCTTTTCTTACACTTTGACCTGTTTGAGTATTTGTTAATACGGCATTGTTCTCATCTTTTAAGTAATCATCGGCTCCACAGCCACTTGTTAAAGAAATGATTAGAACTAGTATTACTGCTAATATTTTATTTTGTTTTTTCATAGTTTCTCACTTTCTTTCCCTAGTTCAAGAAAACTTCGTTGTAATTCTTGAAAACTTAAATTTTTTGTGTTTTCTTTCATTATTATAATATAATCTTTGTTTTCATTCAATGTTTTTTTCCATTCTGTTAAAATCACTCTCATTTGTCTTTTTAGTTTGTTTCTATGAACGGCATTTCCTAGTTTTTTAGAAACTGCAATTCCAAAGTGAGGATAATCATATTTTCCTTTCCTTATATATAATACAAAATTTTTGTTTTTTACAAATTTTTCTTTTTGAATGATTTCTGTAAATTCTCTATGAGTTTTTATCATTTCTTTTTTCTTCATTTATTTCACCTTCGTATAATAAAAATTCCACATGAAAAATGTGGACTAATTATGACATAATACTTTGCGACCTTTGTTTCTTCTTTTTTTCATTACGTTCGATTTTTTACGTGAGAAAAAACCATGTTTTTTTGCTCTTCTTCTTTTATTTGGTTGATATGTTCCAACTTCCATGATATCCCTCCTTTTTGTTAAGCTCCCTTATTATAATATCAAAACTTTAGAAATGTCAATCAAAAGTGATGAATTTTATTTTGCTCCTCTTTTAAAAAAAATCATTTATTTGAATATAAAAAGCTAGAGTGTGCTCTCTAGTCTCCTTTTTTCAATTCCATTTAACGGCTGGATTCACCACTTTTTTCATTACCATTTTCGGCTGGTTTAACCGCTTTTTTGATTTCCATTTAAAGCTGGATTCACTTGCTTTTTTATTGCAACAAGTTTATCATAATTCTATTTAAATGTCTATATGTTTGCTTATGAAATACTTTTATTTGATTTTTTCTTACTTTCTATAGTGATATCTAAATCATATGCTTTAGCAATTGCTAATAATAATTCAGTATCATAATTTCTTAGACCATATTCATAGTATTGAATGGCACTTCTTGTTCTATTTATTTTTTTTCCAAATTCTTTTTGAGTTAGACCAGCATATTCCCTAATCATCTTTATTATTTCGTTTGCTTTATAGTCATTTGCTTTGATTTTCATATATCCACCTCTTGCATAAAGCATACAATATGTGGTATTATTAATTAAAATAAGGCTGACAAAACGTGGCTTTTTAAAGGAGAAATTTTTATGAAATTAAAGAAATTTAAAGAAAGAGATAATAAAAGATTAGGAGTTATAATATTCACTATAACATGTATTTTGTTAGTAAGTGGAGTGATTTTGTATCGAACATTTGCCATATTTGAAGTGAGGACAAATCAAAATGTGATTAAAGGAGAAGTTCAAGACCCTGGAAATATCTATTTTGCATTTTTTGTAGATAATGAGATACAAAAGGATATGCCAAAAAAAGAGAGTGAATATGTGTTAGACGAAGAAAATAGTTTCTGTGGGGTAAATGGAAGTCATGATGATAATATCAAAGTTACATTAACGGAAGATTATGTAATTCAAGTTCATGGTGTGACTACATCAAGAACAAAATGTAATTTATATTTTGTGAAAGGTAAGTTTATTCAAGGTAAGGGGATACCAATTGTGAAAAGTGATGACGGACTTTATGAAGTGCCTCATGATAAAGTAATAGATACAACTGATAACGATGGTTTTAGTCAAACTGAATTTCGTTTTGCAGGAATAAATTCCAAAAATTATGTGTTGTTTAATGAAGAACTATGGCGTATTATTGGTTTAGTTAATGTTAAAATAGAAAGTAAAGTAGTAGAACAGAGATTAAAAATTATTAAAAATAATAACGATGGGGATCGTGCTTGGGATAGTAATAATCAAAATGACTGGACAAAATCATCTCTTCAGTCTTATCTAAATACTGAATATTATAATCAATTAAAAGATGATGCAAAAAGTATGATAGATGAAAATATTATTTGGAATATAGGTGGCATTATTTGGAATGATTATCAAAGTTCATTTGTAAATCAATGGTATGAAAAGGAAAGAGAAAATTATGCTTATAATAATCAACCTTATGAATGGGGGCAAAATACCTCTAACTTTCATTCGATTGGTCTCATGTATCCCAGCGATTATGGATATGCTGTAGGAGGGATAAATAGGAATCATTGTTTAGAAAAAGAATTAATTTATTTTAGCAAAGATTGTTATAAGGATGATTGGTTATTTTATAAAGATGATTTGGGTATTCCGCAATATCAATGGACTTTATCGCCTTATGGGACATTTTATGATGGAGCATATGGTATCATTTCTGATGGAGATATCGGTTATAACCCTATTATACAAAAAGCTGATGTACGACCTACTATATATTTAAAATCAAATGTTAAAATCGTAAATGATAGCCAAGATGGAAGTTTCGATCATCCTTATCATTTACAACAAATTTTATAGTAAAATGTGTATTCAATTCGCATTTTCTTTTTCTTTTCTGTATAGTTTTCTTGCTTCGACAAAATTCGACAAAACCTTCGCTTGAATTTCTTTCATACCTATGTAAGAATAATCACTTGAGGTGATTTCTTTGGCATCTAAGAGTTATGGAAAAAAGAAGATTTTATTTGATGACATGTTTAAACATCTGTATCGTGATAAAAGAGTTATGTTATCTTTTTTAAAAGGTTTCTTTCAATATATTCATGAAGAGGAATATTTGGAAGAGATTATGATTCAAATTGAGTATATTTTTCAAAAGAAAAAATTATCTACGAAAGAGAAAAGGGGAGATATTATTATCTATACTCCTCATTATATTATTAATATAGAAGCTCAAACTACTTTAAATCTAGAAAGTTTAAAGAAGGAATTATCTTATTTATCTAGTACTGATGCAGAACAGTTACAAGAAAAGCAAAAGTATACTGAAGGTAAGAAGGTAATAGGTATTATTATAGCAGGGAAAGTAAGTAAAAACTTAAACTTACCAAATCGTTGGTTTCAGAAATATAATTTTAAGGGAGAAGGTCCTGAATATAAAGAATTACCTAGTAATATCGAACTCTATATCTTAAATGTTGACAAAGCAAAAGAAATGGGATACAATGATGGTGAAAATGATTTGCTATTAAGACATTTACAAATGATTGGTGAGAAATCTCTAAAGAAAATGAGGCAAATTGCTAGAGAGGATGAAGATTTGATGATATTAGCCGCGAATGCTGAAGATTTTAGACAGGCTAGGAAAGCCAAAAGATGGACCTCTGAGGAAAAGGAAAGAGTTATTGCTTTTGGTGAAGGAAAAGATGCTATGGCTGAAGAAATTGCAAAAGCTTTGTTAAAAAAGACTGAGCTAGATTTTAATACAATTTCTGAAGTGACAGGTTTTTCTATTGAAAATATTGAAGAACTTAAAAACAGCTAAATTATAATATTAATAATTTGAAAAAGAAAGGATTTAGTTATGATATTTGCAGCAAACAAAAAAGATTTAAAACAAGCAAAGAGGGTCGCAAAAAAGTGGGCATCTGTGGATATAGAACGAGTGATTGCCTATGGGGAAGGAAAAGATGACAAAAGTGAGGAGATTGCAAAAGCTATGTTGAAGAAATCTGATATTTCATATATATCTAAGGTAACTGGTTTATCTATTGAAGTAATAAAAGAACTTCAACAAAGTTAATAACTTATCTTTTATGTGAATTCTTATTCACATTTTTTTATGCTTTTTTATTCTGTATTTATATTAATATCTTTTATTTTATCAACTTATAAACACAGTGTGGATAACTTTTATAAACATTTACACACTTGTTCACATTACTGTGAATTAAAAAATGTTGATAATGTGGATAAGTGCTAGAAAGTTCGATATTATATAGTGTTTTTCTGTTGATAACTTGTGGATAACGTGTTAATATAAATTTTATACTTTTCAAGTGATTAAAAAAAGTGTACAATGAAATTGGTAGTTTGAATGAAGTGAAGCGGGGTGGTTAAATGGATGAAAAGACTCTATGGCAATCTGTTTTAGATGAGATTATTCCAGAAGTTAATTCTGCATCCTTTAATGCTTGGTTTCACGATTTAGTTCTTGTGAAAATTGAGGATACGAAAGTCTATATACAGGTTCCTTTAGAAATACATAAAAAAATATTAAGTACAAATTATTATGATTTAATTGACAATGCTTTTTATAAGGTAACAAGTCGTAACTATGAATTTGAATTCTTATTAAAAGAAGAACTTAGTGCATTAAATGTTCAACCAAAAGAAGAAGAATTACCCCAAATACAAAATGTGGATAATGTGGATAATGTGGATAACTTTGATAAAAGTGAACAACTTTTTGTTCCTAAAGAAGAAGTTACTTCTAAAAATGATGAACCTTGGGATACAAACTTAATTGAAAATTTGAATTTTGATAACTATGTTGTAGGTGATTCCAACCGGCTTGCGAAAATGGCCGCGATGATCGTGGCAGAGCATCCTGGAGAAGTGCATAACCCGTTATTTATCTATGGGAAAAGTGGACTTGGAAAAACACATTTGATGCATGCGATAGGAAACTATATTGTTAAAAATTCTAAGAAAAAGGTACTTTATACAACAAGTGAAATGTTTAAAGATGATTATATTAATATATCCAATAGTGGAGGAAATAATTTTCAAGTTGCCTCTGATTTTAAAAGAAAATATCGAGACATTGATGTTCTTATTATTGATGATATCCAGTTGTTAATTGGTGCTGAAAAGACACAGGGAGAATTTTTCCATACCTTTAATACTTTACATCAAGCAAATAAACAGATCATTATTAGTTCTGATAGAAGCCCGAATGATTTGAAATTACTAGAAGAAAGACTTACCAGTCGGTTTCAATGGGGACTTACTGTGGATATTTATCCACCAGACTTTGAACTTCGATGTAACATTATTAAAGCAAAACTTAAAAACATGAGTATTTCAGCAAAGATTGAGGAAAGTGTGATTGAGTATATTGCAAATACTTTTCAAAATGATGTTCGATACTTAGAAGGTGCTTTGAATCGACTGATGTTTTATACTTCTATGATGGTTCCTGATAAAATAGATTTTAACTTTGCAGTAGAAGCTTTGGGAGATTATGGAAATAGTAACATTTATAAGACGAATAGTATTGAGGGAATTCAAAATGCGGTGGCAGAATACTACCATATTACAGTAAATGATTTGAAAGGGAAGAGACGGAACGTAAAAGTAGCTTATCCTAGACAAATCGCGATGTATTTATCAAGAGTTCTCACCGAAGAAAACTTAAATCGGATTGGGTTTGAGTTTGGTGGAAGAGATCATTCAACAGTTATCCACGCTTATGATAAAATTACCCAAGATTTAAAGACGAATAAAGCATTGGAAGGGGAGATTAAAGAGATACAAAATAAGATGTAATGTGAATAATCTTTAAAGATGTGGAAAGTTATCCACGACAAAATTCGACAAAAGAGTACGGTATCATGGGTAGTTGTAAAAGTTATCCACGTTATCCACCGTATTAATAATATGAATATATAAATATAAAAAGAAAGAAGGAAAAAAAAATGAAATTTGCGATTGAAAAAAACATATTATTAGAAAACTTAAATAATGTAGCAAGAGGTATCTCTGCAAAGAATGTAATTCCTGTATTAAATGGAATTAAGTTTGAATTAACGAATGACGGACTTACGTTAATGGCAAGTGATAGTGAACTTACAATTGAAACATTTATTGAAAGTAAACTGATTAAGAATATAGAAAGTACAGGAACTATTATTATAAGTAGTAAGTATATTTTGGAAATTATAAGAAAAATGCCTAGTGAAGTCATTAACTTTGAAATGATGGATAGTTTAAAGATTAAAATTTATTCTGATTTTAATCAATATAATTTGAATTGTTTAGACCCAAGTGAATATCCTAGTATTAAACTTATTACTCATAAAGACCCGATTGTTTTAAAGAGTAGTGTGCTAAAAGAACTTATTAATCAAACGTCTTTTGCTATTTCAACTCAAGAATTGAGACCTATTTTAACGGGTTTAAATATTAAGATTAATGGGGATATGCTTGAATGTTTAGGAACTGATTCTTATCGTTTGGCAAAGAAAAATATTAAGATTGATACTCCTGTTGAAGGAGATGTAAACATTGTAATTCCTGGAAAGAATGTGACTGAACTTGAACATATTTTAATGGATGATGAAGAAGATGTGAATATGCATGTATTTAATAATCGGGTGTTATTCCAATATAAGAATATTAAGTTTCAAACGAATTTGTTATCTGGAACATTCCCAAATACAAGTAATTTAATTCCAACTGAGTTTGAAATTATTGTTCAAACAAAGAAGAATGACTTTCTTGGGGCTGTTGATAGAGCATCTTTATTAACACAGGGAAAAGAAAAGAATATTATTAAGATGAAAGTTGAGAATAAGGAAATGATTATTAATTCTTATGCTTCAGAAGTTGGAAAGACAGAAGAAAAGATTCAAATTGATACAAGTGCAACGGCAAGTATAGATATATCTTTCAGTGCGAAGTATATGATGGAGGCTTTAAAAACAATTAAAGAAGATGATATTTTGATACTCCTTAATAATGATGTAAAACCGCTTGTGATTAAGTCTGTTTCTGATGAGTCTTTGATACAACTTATTTTGCCAGTTAAAACTTATTAATAGTGATTTATTAGTAAATAATATATAAATAGTTATAGGAAAATGTGTTTAAAAGTGCATTTTCTTTTTATTTTTTGAAAATTTTGTTTAGTTCTTCCTTTTTTCGACAAATTTCGACCCTCCTTATATGTTATTCTAGAGTCAATTTCATTTTTTTGGAGGAGGAATTATCATGAAAGAATATGAAATTAATATTGATACACTTGCTTTAATTCCTATTGAAGATAACATTACTCAAGTGTACGAAGTTCATGGGGACTTTTTAGTACGTGATTCAACAACTAATATTATTGAACATAGTTGTCGTTATTATGGAAGTAGTTTGGAAGGAAGAAAAAAAGGGACAGAAGAAATTATTGGAGTAAAATATAAGGCTCCTATCATTGTGGAAGAGTCAAATGAAATGATCTTTTTTCCAATGACATCTATTCGAAAACAAGATACGGTGTGGATAAGTTTAAATCATATTTTGGAATACCGAAGAGGGTATGGGGGAGTGGAAATTTTATTTAAAAATAACAAGAGTTTAATACTATCTTCTTCCTATGGTGTTTTGGATAATCAAGTTCTTCGTTCTACACGTTTGGAAAGTGCTTTGAGAGTACGAAAAAATGTAAAAAATCGTTTTAAAATGGAAAATAATATGTTATAATTAATTTAGGTATAGGAGTATTAATGTACCTATTCTTTTTCTATAAATGAGGTTTAAGGGGCAATAATATGAAAATAGAAACATTAAAGTTAATTCATTTTCGAAATTATGAAAAATTAGAAGTTACATTTCATCCTACATTAAATCTTATTTATGGAAAAAATGGTTCAGGAAAAACAAATTTGGTAGAAGGAATTTATGTTCTTGCTTTGACACGTAGTTTTCGACTAGTTGGGGATAAAACATTAATTCTGGATGGCAAAGAGGCTTGTAAAGTTTCGGGAAGTGTTGTGAATCGGTCTAAATCTATGTTTTCTGTCCTTATTAGTAAAGATGGAAAAAAGGTGAAAGTGGATAACAACTCTGTGGCTAAGATTAGTGATTATATTGCTAAAATACCAATTGTGTTATTTCATCCTGATGATTTAAGGTTTATTAAAGACACTCCAAGTACCAGAAGAAAAACTTTGAATATTTCCATCTCTCTTATGAATTTAGAATATTTGAAGGTTCTTAATCAGTATAAAGTTCTTTTAAAACAGAGGAATGCTTATTTAAAACAGATGGCTATTAATGGAAGACTTACAAGCGATTATTTAAGTGTTCTTACAGAGAAACTTGTGGATACAGGGATGTATTTGTATCAAAAGAGAAAGAAGTATTTGGAAGATATTTCTAAATATTTGAATGAATTTTATAAAAGAATTAGTACTGTTGATGGACTTAAGTTAGAGTATATTTCTGATTATTCAAAACGAAGTCGAGATGAGATTTTAGAAATGTATGAGAAGAATTTGCAAAAAGATTTAAGTTTTGGAAAGACCAATTTGGGAGTTCATACAGATGATTTGAGGTTTTTACTTAAGGAAAAAGACTTAAAAGAATATGGGAGTGAAGGGCAACAAAAGAATGCGATTATTGCCTATAAGTTTAGTGAACTGGAGTTATTTAAAGAAAAAATGGGAAGTTATCCGCTCTTTATTTTGGATGATTTGTTTAGTGAATTAGATGAAGAAAAGGTTACGAATATTTTGGGACTTTTGTCTTCTCAAATTCAAACATTTATTACAACGACGGATTTGAAACATTTTTTGACTTTAGATAGGTTTCCGTATAAAAGTTTTTTGATTGATAAAGGAAGAATTGTGGAGGAGAAAGTACATGGAAGATGAAAAAGTAAAGAACCAATATGGGGATGATGCGATTCAAGTTTTGGAAGGACTAGAAGCGGTAAGAAAACGTCCAGGAATGTATATTGGAAATACAAATGAAGCAGGACTTCACCATTTAGTTTGGGAAATTGTTGATAATGCGGTTGATGAGGCTTTGGCTGGATATTGTGACGACATTGAAGTGGAGATTGGCAAAGGAAACGTGATTACCGTTAAGGATGATGGACGTGGAATGCCGACTGGAATTAATGCGAAGACTGGCTTGTCAACGATTGAAACGATTTTTACGGTGTTACATGCTGGTGGTAAATTTGGTGGTGGAGGCTACAAAGTTTCTGGTGGACTTCATGGTGTTGGAGCGAGTGTCGTAAATGCTTTATCTGATTGGTTAGAGGTTCGTGTTTATCGTGATGGCGATGTTCATATGATGAGATTTGAAAACGGTGGACATCCAGTGGGACCTTTAGAGGTTATAGACCATTGCAGTGAGGATAGAACTGGGACTACGGTTACTTTCCATGCTGATCCGACGATGTTTGAAACAACAGTTTATAATTGGGATATTTTATATAAAAGATTACAAGAAATGGCTTTCTTAAATAAGGGAGTACGTATTACTTTAATTGACCATAGGGAAGATGAGAAAAAGGAAATTTTCCATTATAATGGGGGAATTATTGAATATGTAAATATGCTTAATAAGAATAAAACTCCACTTTTTGATGATGTTGTGTATGTTGAGGGTAGAGAAGACGATATTTTAATTGAAGTTGCAATGCAATATAATGATACGTATAATCCGGCTATTTATTCTTTTACGAATAATATTCATACAACGGAAGGTGGAACACATGAGGATGGTGTAAAACAGGCTTTAACAAGAGTGATTAATAATTATGCGAAGAATGCTAAGCTTATGAAAGATAATGATGACCCTTTAACGGGTGATGATGTTCGTGAAGGCGTCGTTATGATTATTTCTTGTAAGCATCCAAATCCTCAGTTTGAGGGACAAACAAAGACAAAACTAGGTAATAGCGAGGTTCGTAAGATTGCTAGTGATGTGTTTGGTAATGGATTTGAACGATTCTTGATGGAGAATCCAGAGGCTGCAAGACTTATTGTTGAGAAGTGTATGACGGCTTCTAGAGCGAGAATTGCAGCTAAAAAAGCAAGAGAAATGACAAGACGTAAGGGAGACCTTGATGTTACTAATTTCTATGGAAAATTAAGTGATTGTAAAAGTAAAGATCCAAAGGAATGTGAAATCTTTTTAGTCGAGGGTGATAGTGCAGGTGGTTCTGCTAAAAAGGGAAGAAATAGTATGACACAGGCTATTTTGCCTCTTCGTGGTAAAATTTTAAATGTAGAAAAAGCTAGACTTGACCGGGCCTTATCTAATGAAGAAATTCGAACTATTATTACGGCATTTGGTACAGGAATTGGGGAAGAATTTGATTTAAATAAACTTCGGTATGATAAAATTATTATTATGACCGATGCCGATGTGGATGGAGCACATATTAGAGTTCTTCTATTGACGCTTTTTTATCGGTTCTTTAGACCTATTGTAGAAGCTGGACATGTTTATGCAGCTCAACCTCCTTTGTTTAGTATTAAGCATGGAAAAACAATTAAATATGTGTTAACTCCTGAAGAAAAAGATGAGTATGTTGCTAGTTTATCTCCGAATACAAAGTATGAGATTGGCCGAATGAAAGGTTTAGGAGAGATGGATGCTGATGAGTTGTATGAGACGACAATGGGCATTGAAACACGTGTATTAAGACAAATTACGGTGGAAGATGCCATTGAAGCTGATAATATGTTTTCATTACTTATGGGCGAGGAAGTTGACCCTAGACGTAAGTTTATTGAAGAGAATGCAACTTATGCTGAGTTGGATATTTAGGGAGGTTTTGTATGGATAAGATTGAAAAAAATAATATTGTTCAAGAGATAAAGGATTCATTTATTGATTATTCAATGAGTGTTATTACCTCACGTGCTTTGCCTGATTTAAGAGATGGATTAAAGCCTGTTCATCGTCGTATTTTGTTTTCGATGTATCAATCTGGCTATACCTTTGATAAACAACATAAGAAATGTGCACGTATTGTCGGTGATGTTATGGGTAAATTTCACCCACATGGCGATTCTTCTATTTATGATGCATTGGTTCGTATGGCTCAAGATTTTAGTTTCCGTTATCCTCTTGTTGATGGGCATGGTAACTTTGGTAATATGGATGGTGATGGCGCGGCTGCAATGCGTTATACAGAAGCACGTATGGCTAAGATTACCAATGAACTTCTTCGTGATTTAAATAAAGATACTGTGAATATGACTCCAAATTTTGATGAGTTGGAAGAAGAACCTACTGTTTTACCTAGTAGATTTCCGAATATTTTGGTTAATGGTACAATGGGTATTGCGGTTGGTATGGCGACAAATATTCCGCCTCATAATTTAGGAGAAGTGATTGATGGGTGTGTTGCATATATTGATAATCCAAATATTGATACAGATGGATTAATGCAACATATTAAGGGACCTGATTTTCCAACAGGTGCGATTATTTTAGGAAATTCTGGTATTCGTAAGGCTTATGAAACAGGGCGAGGAACGATTACGATTCGTTCAAAGGCAAGTATTGAAGAGAAAAATGGAAAATATTCGATTATTTTTGATGAAGTTCCTTATGGAGTGAATACTTTAGAGCTGAAAAATAAGGTTGCTGAGTTGGTTCACAATAAAATTATTGATGGAATTGCTGATTATCATTCTGATTTGAAAGATGGTATTAAGATTACGATTACTTTGAAGAAAGATGCTAATCCTCAAGTTGTACTCAATAATTTGTATAAACATACGGCTTTTCAAACGACTTATGGTATCATTTTATTGATGATAGACCAGGGTGTCCCTAAAACTTTGGGGTTACGTGACATCATTAGTAAATATATTGATTTTCAAAAGGAAGTTATTATTCGTAGAACTCAATTTGATTTAAAGAAGGCTCAAGATAGAGTTCATATTTTAGAGGGTTTGAAGATTGCTCTTGATCATATTGATGAGGTTATTAAGGTTATTCGTGGTAGTAGAACGGATGATGATGCACGAGATGGATTGATGTCTAAGTTTGGATTAGATGAGATTCAAGCAAATGCAATTTTGGAAATGAGACTTCGTCGTTTAACTGGTTTAGAGAAAGAGAAAATTGAAGAAGAACTTGCTGATTTGTTACAAAAAATTGAGGAATATAAGGCAATATTAGCAAGTGAAGAAAAAGTTTTGGCAATTATTCGTTCTGAACTTCTTGAAATTAAAGATAAATATGCTGATGAACGTCGTACTCATATTGATATGACTGCGATTGAGTATATTGAAGATGAGTCTTTGATTCCTGAAGAAAATATTATGATTGCTTTAACGAATAAAGGCTATATTAAGAGAACGACAAGTGATACGTTTAAATCACAGAATCGTGGTGGTGTTGGTGTTAAGGGTATGGCAACGAATGAAGAAGATTTTGTGGAACATTTACTTAACTTATCCACACATGATTATGTATTATTCTTTACAAATAAAGGTAAGGTTTATCGTTTAAAGGGCTATGAAATTCCAGAGTTTAGTAGGCAATCTAAAGGAATACCAGTTATCAACTTACTTCAAATTGATAAAGATGAGTCTATTAATTCGTTAATTCGTATTAGTCCAGAGGATGATACCTATAAATACTTGTTATTCGCGACTAAGAAAGGTATTGTTAAGAAAACAGCTATTTCTGAGTTTGATAATATTCGTACAAATGGTAAGATTTGTATTACACTTCGTGAAACAGATGAACTTATTAGTGTTCGGAAGACTACTGGAAATGATTTAGTTTTACTGGGCTCTAGTTCAGGCAGGATGGTTAAGTTTACTGAGGATGCTTTAAGAGTTATGGGTAGAACGGCAAGTGGTGTTCGAGGCATTAATTTAGGTGAAGATAATACTTGTATTGGTGCTGAGGTTGCCAAAGATGAGGATAAGATATTGATAGTCACTGAGAAGGGTTATGGAAAACAAACAATCGTTTCTGATTATCGACAAACTTCTAGAGGAAGCAAAGGTGTAAAAGCCCTTAATATTACTGAAAAGAATGGTTCTATTGCATCGTTTAAAATTGTAGAGGAAAATTCAGATGTTGTTATTATTACGAATACAGGTATGTTGATTCGCTTACCTTTGGAACAAGTTTCTACTTTGGGTAGAGTTACACAGGGTGTTCGACTTATCCACTTAAAGGATAATCAAAGTGTATCAACGATAAGCATTGTGGAACATGAAGAAAAAGAAGAGATTTCTGAGGTATTAGAAGATACTGAAACTATTAATAATGAAGAAACTAGTGAGAAATAAAGCTAGTTTCTTTTTTTATACTATTTGTTCGAACAAATGTTCATTAAAACTAGTTATGCACATTTATTTTCTAATGTTCCACGTGGAACATTAGAAATGAATAAAAATTATTAACATATTAAATCTGTAATGATAGTGTTATTTGCTGCATATGTTAAAAATTAGTTTTGAGTTTAAATTTCAAAAGATGTTTCACGTGGAACATCTTTTGATAAGGTTTAAATTTTTATTGATATTGAGTTATGCATTGGATATAAGTTAATTTTTTAATATATATAATTAAATTGATTTAGTATTTTAAAAGTTATGAGCATTAGTCCAATTTTATGTTTCACGTGAAACATAAGTTGAATATTTGTAGGAATTAATTTATATTCTTTAAAACGTTACAGAATGTTCCACGTGGAACATTGATTAGTTAATAATAAATTTTAATATTTAAATTAGTAAAATTTATAGTATATTAAATTTTAAAAGGAATAATTTTAAATTAATGCAAATTGAATTTATAATAAAGAATATTTTTATGTTTTATAAATTTAAAAATGTTTATAACTAATGTTCCACGTGGAACATATTGTAATAAGAATTATTTTTTAATCAAATTAATGTATATTTTATTAAAATATTATTAATTGGTGTATTTTTTTAGTGAATAACAAATGTTTCTCGTGAAACATTTGCATGTTTTTTTAACTTGCTTTTTGTGATTGTGAATAACTGAATGTTCCACGTGAAACATTGAAATAAACAGTATTAATTTAAAATAATTGGAATATTACAATTTATACGTATTATATGTAATAAATTGTAAATTTTGTTATAATAGAAACTACATATCTTAATAATTTAAAAAAGTATCAAAAATGTTTGGATTATAAGTATATGTTTCACGTGAAACATATAATTCAAAAAAAAATTTAAAAACTTTTTATAACTTCCAAAAATAGTGAACTAAATTGAAAGACTAAGAAAAATTTAATTATTTTGTAATATTAAAGTTAATGTTCCACGTGGAACATTAAAATTTTATAATGAAACGAACATTTGTATATATATTTAAATATGATAGTTCCACGTGGAACATAGAAAAATTATTGCATTTTTTTAGCACTTTTGTTATTATTAATACGTGCAACAAATATAATGTAATCTGGTCAGGATCGGAAGATAGCAGCCACGTCATTCCCTGTTTGTGTGCACTTTTTTTATGGTAGGTGATATGATGGGACAATATTTTGAAATTTGTATTGAAGAAGCTCAAAAAGCTTATGAACAAGGGGATGTTCCGATTGGAGCGGTCATTGTTCAAAATGACAAAATTATTAGTTATGCACATAATATTCGTGAAAAAGAACATAAAATTACGGGACATGCTGAAATTGAGGCTATTTTGGAGGCAGAAAAGCGTCTAAAACGTTGGAATTTAGCAGATTGTGATTTATATGTGACTTTGGAACCTTGTTCTATGTGTAAAACGGTGATTCAACAAGCTCGAATTGCAAATGTTTACTATCTTTTAGATAAATTAGACTATAAAAAAGAGTATGATAAGACCAAGTATGTGAGTTTAAGTGATAAAAATAACAGTAAAAGCGTACAATTGTATAGTAAAATGCTATCTGAGTTTTTTAAATCAAAAAGATAGCAAATCTTGTTGGTTTCGTGGTATACTATTGATGAAATCAATTAAAGGTGGTGCATCATGAATTATAAAGTTTTATATAGAAAATATCGACCTAGTAGCTTTTCGGGGATTGTTGGGCAAGAATATACAGTAAAAATGCTTCAAAATGCCATTATTCACAATAAAATTTCGCATGCATACTTATTTACAGGACCTCGTGGAACCGGAAAGACTTCAACGGCAAAAATTTTTGCAAAAACCATTAATTGTTTGAATCCGGTTAATGGGGAAGCATGTGGACAATGTGCAAGTTGCTTAGGCTTTGCGGATAGTCCAGATATTATTGAAATTGATGCGGCTTCTAATAATGGAGTCGACGATGTAAGAGAACTTATCAACAATGTGAAAATTGCACCTTCTGAAGGAAAATATAAAATTTATATTATTGATGAAGTTCATATGATGACTCAAAGTGCATTTAATGCCTTATTACTTACATTAGAGGAACCTCCTAAACATGCTATTTTTATTATGGCTACAACCAATGTAGAAAATGTTCCTATTACGATTTTATCACGTTGTCAAAGATTTAATTTTCAAAAGATTTCTTTGAATGACTTGAAAAAACAGATTCAATTTGTGTGTAGTGAAGAGAATATTTCGATTACTGACGACGCTGTGGAAGAAATTGCTTATTTATCTGAAGGTGGTATGCGGGATGCTCTTAGTTTACTTGACCAGTTATCTTCAAATTCTGAAGAAATTACTTTAGATAAAATTCTTACTCATTATGGCTCGATTTCAACTAAATCTATTAAAGATATTATTGAAAAATTAGAAAATCAAGATATTGCTGCATTGGAGCAATGTTTTGATGATTTAGAGAATACTTCTAATGATTATAAAGTTTTTATTAAGAAAATGGTAAAGGAACTTACTCACATCGCGATGCTTATTAAATATAACAGATATGAAGGAAATTTAACGTTTGCACAGATTAAAAAAATTATTTTTGATTTTAATGAGATATTAAATAAAACAAATATTAATATGAATCCTTATGTTTTGATAAAATTAACACTTTTAGGTAGTTACGATATAGATCAAATGTCAGAAAGAAGAACAATTATCTTTAAAGAACCTGAAAAAGCAAAAGAAGAAGTAAAAGTAGATGTTCCAAAGAAGGAAATTCCTGTAGTTGATGAAGTAAAGGTTCAGCAACAAGATGATTATTTACAAAAGTTAAAGAAAGTTCGAATTAATAATTGTTTTGTGGGAGCTAAAAAGGATATTTTGACAACTTATCAGGAAATTTGGAAAAGGCTAGAAAATGCTTCTATTAAATCTGACTATGTTTCTTGGATTATGGATTCTAGTCTAGTCGCTGCTTCTTCTGAATATGCTATTATTGGAACGAAATTAGATAGTTTGGCAAATCTTATTAATTCTAAAATACAAGAATTTACGGATGAAATTAAGAAAGAATTTGCTGAAAACATTCATTTTATTGCTCTTAGTATGGATGACTGGAATAAAGAAAAACAAATTTATGTTAAAAATTTAAAAGATAAATATACTTATCAACTGATAGACGAAACAGAACTTGAAAAACCAAAAAATGAGGAAAAAGAAGAAAATATGATTACAGATGTATTTAGTCATGATAAAATAGAGGTAGTTTAGAAAGAAGGAAAATGTATGAATATGCAAAGTATAATGGCTCAAGCTCAAAAAATGCAAAGAGACATTCAAAAAAAGAAGGATGAAATTAATGCTCAATTATTTCCCGGGAAATATGAATTTGTAGAAGTGACGTTAAATGGGAAGAAAGAAATGGTGAAATGTCAAATTCAAAAAGAATCTTTAGCTGCTGAAGATATTGAAATGTTGGAAGATTTTATTGTTCTTGCTACAAAGGATGCTTTAGCAAAGGTTGACAAAGAATTTCAGAGTAAAATGGGACAATATGCTGGCATGTTAGATGGTTTGATGTAAGATGAATCGTGGATATCCAGAAATATTAGAACAATTAATTGATTTTTTTCAAAAGTTTCCTGGTGTAGGAGAGAAAAGTGCAGAGCGAATGGCTTTATCTATTTTAAAACTTCCTACAGAAGAAATTGAAATTGCAAGTGATGTGTTAGTAAAGGCTAAAAAAACGTTACATCCTTGTCCTGTCTGTGGAAATTTAACGGATATGGAAACTTGTAATGTTTGTACTGATTCTAGTCGTAATCAAAATTTGATTTGTGTTGTTGAAGATTATAAGAGTGCTTTTGCTTTTGAAAAAGCTCAGAATTATCGGGGTGTTTATCATGTTTTGAATGGGCTTATTTCACCGATGGATGATATTGGAGCTGATGATATTAATCTTGACTCATTAATTAAAAGAGTGGAGACTTTAGAAAACCCTGAATTGGTACTTGCTTTGAAAAGTTCTATGGAAGGAGAAACAACAACTCTTTATATCAAGAAGATTTTTGAAGGAAAGAATGTAAAGATATCAAGGCTTTCGTATGGTCTTCCTTTAGGAGCAGAGATAGACTATTTAGATACGACAACTCTTGATAAGGCAATAGAAGATCGAAAACAAATTTCAGAATAAAAATTCTTTTTTGGCATATGGTTTATTGAGGGATTCATATGCTAAAGAAAATTTATGTATTGGTTCGAAAAATTGTTGTAGCTTTTTTGCTGTTATATGGTCTTAATTATTTTATTTCTTCTTTGCATATTTACATTCCTATCAATCTTTTTACGGTAGGAACTGTAACTTTATTAGGACTTCCGGGGCTTTCTTCTTTAATTATTTTGTTTTTTATAGTAAAATAATTTTAGGTGATGTGGTGTGCAGGAAAGCCAAGGAATGCAAGAATTACTTAATGAATATCATGAGAATCGACTCTCTCATGCTTTTTTGCTTGAAACAAATCATCAAGAGAAATGTTTAAATCATTTATTAGAGTTTTTAGGATATATTAATCGTACTGGTGATGAAGAGGAAGATGTGAAGTTAGAACGCTTGATTCAAAATCGAAGTATTCCCAGTTTAGTGATTATCGAGCCTGATGGGCAGATGATAAAAAAAGAGCAAATATTAGAATTAAAAGATTTTTTTAAAACAAAACCCATATTTTCAAAATATAATATGTATGTTATACTAAATGCCGAGGCACTGAATGCTTCAAGTGCCAATACAATGCTTAAGTTTTTGGAAGAACCAGAAGATAATATTTTAGGTTTCTTTATTACAAATAATCGTGAAAATATTATCTCAACGATTAAGAGTCGTTGTCAGGTGATTTTAGATTATTATGATACTTCAGCTTTTGAAAATATTCCAAAAGTTTGGAAATCTATTGCTATCAATTATATTAAGGAATATCAACTGGTCAAAGAAGAAGCGGTGATGTATAATAAAGATGTCTTATTGCCTCTTATTCATGATAGAAAAGAACTTCTTTATTTGTTTCAAAGTATGAATCAAATTTATTCATCATTAAATTCTGTTAAGTTACTTGGAACCTCATTGGACGCGGAACTTCAACCTTTGGAATTTTTGATGAAAAAAGAAGAAAATTTTTTCTTAAAGGAATTACAGTATTTGGCTAAAATTCTAGATGATTTGAATTATAATGTGAATATTCAAATGTTATTAGATAGATATGTGTTAGAAAGTCGGTGAGAATATGAATATTTATGAAGTTGTTTTTAAAGATAAAGGCAAAGGCTATTATTTTAATGGTCATGAGTTACAAATTCCAAATCGTGTCACGGTGATTGTTGAAACTGAGAGAGGACTTCAGTTTGGACGAGTTATTAATAAATTGGATCCTGAAAAGAAAAGTGTTTCTTTAGATGGATTAAAAGATATTGTTCGAATTGCAACTAAGAAAGATTATGAGCAATATTTGAAAAATTGTCGTGATGGAGAGTCAGCCCTTAAAAATGCTAGACAATTTAGTGATGAGTTAGGTTTAGATATGCGATTTATTGATGCCTCTTTTACATTTGATAGAAGACAATTACTCTTTAATTTCTATGCAGATGAGAGAGTTGATTTTAGAGAACTTGCGAGGAAACTTGCCAATGTTTATAAAACACGTATTGAGCTTCGTCAGATTGGGGCTAGAGATAAGGCTGAACAAATTGGTGGAATTGGTATTTGCGGTCGTAAACTTTGCTGTGCCTCTTGTTTGAATCATTTGGAATCTGTGACAATGAATATGGCTAAAAATCAGAATTTGGCTCTTAATCCTTCTAAGATTAATGGGGCGTGTGGAAGACTTTTATGTTGTTTATCCTATGAAGATGAGGAGTATGTTCGATGTGGATACGGTATGCCTAGTGTTGGAGATAAAGTGAATACAGAGTTTGGAATTGGTCAGGTTATGAGTGTAGATATTTTAAATCGAAAATATAAAGTTCTTGTGAATGATGAATTAAAGGAGATTTTTTTAGACGATGAAAAAGTCGCTTAATTGGTTGTTTGATTATCCAGATTTACAAGTGTATCAGTATGAAGAAGGCTTTAAATTTTCTTTAGATTCTATTTTACTTGCTGAATTCGCTGATATTAAAGCGAGTGATAATAAAATTTTGGATTTGTGCACGGGAAATGGAGTAATTCCGATTGTTCTTCATCAAAAGTATCATAAAAAAGTGATAGGAGTTGAAGTTCAGGAGGAAATTTATGAGTTAGCTTGCGATTCGGTGCTTGTAAATCACATGTCTGAAGACATTCAAATCCTTCATAAAGATGTGATGGAGTTAAAAAATTATTTCCCGGGAAATAATTTTGATGTCATTTTGTGTAATCCACCGTATTTTAAGACGACAGAAAGTAGCATTGTGAATGATAATGTCTTAAAAAGAGTCGCGAGACATGAAGTGTTACTCAAACTTGAAGATTTAATAGAGATAGCGAGTTTTCTATTAAAGTCAAGAGGAAAATTTTATTTAGTGCATGTACCTGATAGGCTTGATGAAATTATTGTGTATGCTCATAAATATGGTTTTGGTGTAAAAGAGGTTCAATTTGTTCATTCTAAAATTGAGTCTAAACCTATTATTGTTCTAATGACTCTAGTTAAAGATGCAAAGTTTGGAACAAAAGTCTATGCACCTAAGGTTATACAGGGTTTATCAAGTTATCAAGGAATTTTTGAAAGGAGTTAAGTCATCATGAAAATGATTGTTGGGTTAGGAAATATTGGAAAAGAATATGAAAATACTAGACATAATGTAGGTTTTATGGTTCTTGATTCTTTTTCATTCGATTTTTCCATAGAGAAAAAGTTTCAAGCTTATGTAGCAAGTACATCTTTATGTGGAGAAAAATGTTTGTTTGTGAAACCTACTACTTTTATGAACTTAAGTGGAATTGCTGTAAGAAAAATCGCTGACTATTATGGAATAGAGTCTCAAGATATACTTATTATTCATGATGATATGGATTTACCTTTTGGAAAGTTTAAAGTAAAAAGCCAAGGTTCTTCTGGAGGACATAATGGGATTAAGTCTATTATTGAATCTTTAGGAACGGAGAACTTTTGCCGACTTAAAATTGGTATTGCTCATGACCGTAGTATGAATACAGTTGATTATGTTTTGGGACATTTTTCAAAGACACAGCTTGATTTTTTTCAAGAACATTATAAACTTTATCAAGAGATTGTGGAGTCTTTTGTTTTAGATGGTGCAGAAAAAACAATGAGTAAATTTAATACAAAGGAATGATGTGTATGAATCTATTTTCAAAATTTTCGTATGAAAATGAACTTACGGTAGAGGGACTCACTAGTGAACTCTCTTGTTTTTACGTGCTTGAATGTTTTAAGAAAAATCATTCTTCAGTGATTTGGGTTACAAGTAATTTGTATGATGCGAATAAAATTCATCGGTCTTTGGAAACATACACTGATAAAGCTTTACTTTTTCCAATGGATGACTTTTTTACCTCTGTTGCTCTTGCTGTTTCGCCAGAACTCAAGTTAAAAAGATTGGAAACTTTAGACAAAATTACAGAGGAACCTCATATTATTGTGACTAATCTAATGGGGTATTTGCATTTTTTACCTTCTTTGAATGAACAAAAAAAGGCGAAGTTGGAACTCAAGAAAAATTTAAGTATGACTAGAGACGAACTCATTCAGACTTTTGAAAATTTTGGGTATCATAGAGATACCATGGTTACTACGACCGGAGAGTATGCAGTCCGAGGTTTTGTTTTAGATATTTTTTTGAATGGGCAAGAACATCCGATTCGTATTGAATTCTTTGGTGATGAAATTGAAGAGATTCGTTATTTTGATGAAGATACTCAACGAACTATTTCTAGTGTAGACTTTTTGATATGTCAACCGATTGATGAAATTGTTACGGATTCGGTTTCTTCTTTGCTTGATTATTGTGAGAATCCTATAGTAATATTCCAAGATTATGCTCAGATTGAAGCTTCGTATAAAAAGTTATTAGAAGAAATTCTTCTTTATAATCAGGAACAGGGTTTAGGAGAAAAGAAGCATTGTTTTTATTTAGAAGATTTGAATCCTCAAACGACGTTGTACTTAAATTCGGTGGTGAATGAGTTACAAAAGAAGAATGTACTCAAGTTTTCTTCACGAGAAATGGAGAATTTTCATAGTCAATTTTCTAAATTAAAAGATTTTGTGGAGGGTTCTGTTCTTCATAAGAAACTAGTACTCTTTGTTTTATCTAAGAAACATCAAGTAGAAGAAATAAGAAATTTGTTTGATGGTAATCTTATCCCTTATAAAGAAGGGATGGAAGAAAATCCAGGAATTTACTATGTTCTTGGGAAGATTAATAAGGGTTTCTTTTGGGAAAATTATGTGGTGATTTCCGAATATGATATTGAAGAAGTGAAACAAGAAGTCAAATATAAAAATAATATTCGAATGGGCAAAAAGATTGATGATATTGATGCTTTAAAGACTGGAGATTATATTGTTCATCGGACTTACGGTATTGGAGTTTATGCTGGAGTTGTGACTTTAGAGAAGTTTGGAGTTAAAAAAGACTATTTAAAACTAGAATACTTGGATAATGATAAGATTTATGTTCCAGTTGAAAAAATTTCTACTATCTATAAGTATAGTGATAAAGATGGAATGAAACCTCAGATTAATAAGATTGGTTCAACTTCATGGCAGAAGAAAAAACAGGCAATTCAAAAAAAGATTAAGGATATTTCTGGGGAACTCATTAAACTTTATGCTCAAAGAAAGAGTACGGTTGGTGAGGCTTATAAAGACTTTGCAGAAGAAGAAGTATTTGATTCGGAGTTTGTTTATGAAGAGACGAAAGATCAGGCTAGAGCGATTCAAGATATTTTAAAAGATTTAGATTCTGAAGTCCCTATGGACCGCTTATTATGTGGTGATGTTGGATTTGGAAAAACAGAAGTGGCTTTTCGAGCCATGTTTAAAACAGTTTGTAATAACAAACAAGTTCTTTATTTGTGTCCAACAACGATTTTATCTAAACAACAATATGAGTCTGCTTTGGATAGATTTAAAAATTATCCAGTGGAAATTCGTTTATTTAACCGGTTTACTACCCAGAAAGAGGCAAATGAAATCTTAGAAGGCTTGAAATCTGGAAAGATTGATATTGTTTTTGGAACCCACCGTCTATTAAGTGATAAAATTGAATGTCAAAAATTAGGTTTATTAGTGATTGATGAGGAACAACGGTTTGGGGTTACCCATAAGGAAAAGATTAAACAACTTAAAAATGACGTGAATGTGCTTACACTTTCGGCAACACCAATCCCAAGAACATTAAAAATGTCTTTATCAGGACTTCGTGATTTATCTATTATTGATACTCCACCAGTGAACCGATATCCCGTTCAAACTTATGTAATTCAAGAAAGTGACTTGTTAGTAAAAGATGCGATTTATAAAGAGATGGCACGAGATGGACAAATATTCGTTCTTTATAATAAGATAGAAACCATTGAAGATAAGATGTATGCTTTAAAGAAGTTAGTTCCTGAAGCACGTATTCGTTTTGCGCATGGACAAATGAGTAAGGTAGAACTTGATGATATTATGGAAAGTTTTATTCGTCATGATTTTGATATTCTTCTATCGACCACGATTATTGAAACGGGAATTGATATTCCAAATGCCAATACTTTGATTATTTATGATGCTGACCATTTTGGACTTAGTCAACTTTATCAGTTAAGAGGTAGAGTCGGAAGAAGTAACAAGATTGCCTATGCTTATTTACTTTATAATAAAAACAAGATGCTTAATGATATCGCGGTGAAAAGACTGCAAGCTATTCGTGATTTTACTGAACTTGGAAGTGGGTATAAGATTGCTATGCGTGACCTATCAATTCGAGGTGCTGGAGATATTTTGGGAAGTGAACAGGCTGGTTTTGTGGATACGGTTGGTATTAGTTTATATATGAAGATGATTGAAGAAGAAATGAAACGACTAAAGGGAGAAGAAGTTACTGATGACGACTCAAGTAAAGAAGCTTTAATCAATGTTGATACCCATATCGAAGATAGTTATGTTTCTGATGAGTCTATTAAAATTGAGATTCATAAGTTAATTAATGAGATTGATTCTTATCAGAAGTTAGAAGAAGTGAAGGCGACTTTAGAGGACCGATTTGGTACAGTTACAGAGGAAATGCAAGTTTATATGTATGAAGAATGGTTTGAAAAACTTGCTATGGAACTATCTATTACTGAAGTTGAACAGAATATTCGAATTGTAAAGGTTGTTTTGCCTGAGAGTATTTCTTCTCAGATTAAAGGAGATAAGTTGTTTTTGGAGGCTTATAGTATTCATCCAAAGTTTCAATTAAAATATGAAAATAAGAAAATTTCGATTACTTTGCCTCTTCTTCATTTAGAAAAGCACTTTATTTATTATTTTGTTCCGTTAATTCAGAAAATTCATGATGATTTAGAAGTATAAAATTTATGATTCCACTCCAAACTAGGTAGTAGAGAAATGGAGTGGAATTTTTTGTGAAAGAAACAGGTATTATACGTAAAATTGATGAACTTGGGCGAATTGTTTTGCCAAAAGAGATACGAAGGTCTTTAGGAATTAAAGATGGTGAAGATTTAGAAATATTTGTTGATAACCAAGGTATTTATTTACAAAAACATTCGAGATTACTTGTATTTCATGATTTAGTGGCAAGACTTTGTGAACTTGCTCATACGGAGATGAACTTGAATATTTTTGTTACCGATAGAGAAAGAGTATTGGCGTCTAGTATCGATGCAATTTTAAATCATGAACTCAATGATAAATTCGCAAAGTTGTTAGATGAAAGAACGACTTATGAATCAATGGTAATGGAGTCTTTTTTTGAAGATGTAGAGCTTAATGGGTATTTTTTTGTCGCGCCTATTTTGGTTTCTAGTGATGTGATTGGATTTGTTGTTTTGGTAAGTGACCAACCATTTTTATCTTATATGAAGAATTTTGTTCAATTTTTTATTAAAATTATTGGAAATAAAATTGACATTCTTTAGTTTTATGGTAGAATTAGGGTATTCAATGACGAAGGAAAGAGTATATAAAGTATCTTTTTTTAGAGAGTTTGTGGATGGTGAAAGCAAATAAAAGATTTTTATAGAAGATGGCTCTGGAGTTGAACCGGATTACCCGTTAAAGTAAATGAGTGCATGGTAAGTCATGAAGAAAGGTGGTACCACGGATCATATTCCGTCCTTTCGTTCATGGCTTTTTTCTTTGGATGGAAAGGTGAAAGATATGGAAAAAGAAAAATATTACATTACAACAGCTATCGCTTATGCTTCTTCTAAACCTCATATAGGAAATACTTATGAGATTGTTCTTGCAGATGCGATTGCAAGGTATAAAAGAAGTCGTGGATATGATGTTTATTTTCAAACTGGAACAGATGAACATGGAGAGAAGATTGAGTTAAAAGCAAGAGAAGCGGGACTAGAACCTCAAGAGTACGTAGATAATATTTCCCGGGAAATAAAAAGAATTTGGGATATTATGAATACTAGTTATGATAAATTTGTTAGAACTACAGATGCTCATCATAAGGAAGTTGTTGGTCGGATTTTTGAAAAGTTATATCAGCAAGGTGATATTTATTTAGGACAATATGAAGGACTTTATTGTACTCCTTGTGAATCTTTTTGGACAGAGACTCAACTTGTTGATGGAAAGTGTCCTGATTGTGGTAGAGAAGTAGAGAAAAGAAGTGAGGAAGCTTATTTCTTTAAGCTTTCTAAATATCAAAAACAACTCATTGATTATATTGAAAGTCATCCTTCTTTTATTCAACCAGAATCTCGTAAGAATGAAATGATTCATAATTTCTTAGAGCCTGGTTTACAGGATTTGTGTGTTTCTCGTACAACTTTTGATTGGGGAGTTAAAGTTCCTTTTAATGATAAACATGTTGTTTATGTTTGGATTGATGCTTTATCTAATTATATTACCAATATTGGTTATGATGTGGATGGTGGGAACGAGGAGTTTAAGAAATGGTGGCCTTGTGACTTACATTTGATTGGAAAAGATATTATTCGTTTTCATACGATTTATTGGCCTATTATTTTGATGGCTTTAGGTGTGGAACTTCCTAAGCAGGTTTTTGGTCATCCTTGGCTTTTATTTGGGACAGATAAAATGAGTAAGAGCAAAGGTAATATTATGTATGCGGATGATTTGGTTGAACTTTTTGGGGTAGATGCGATTCGTTATTATGTATTACATGAAATTCCTTTTCAAAATGATGGAACGATTACCTATGAACTTATTATGGAACGTATCAATAGTGATTTAGCGAATGTTTTAGGAAATTTAGTCAATCGAACAATTTCTATGGTTCGGAAGTATTTTGATGGAACTGTTAAATATACAAAAGATTTAGAAAGTTTAGATGATGATTTACTTAAATCAGCTCAAAGTTTATCCCAAAGAGTGGATGAAAAGATGGAACGTTTGGAAATCGGTTCTGCTTTAGATGAGATTTTTGAAATGTTAAGAAAATGCAATAAATATATTGATGATACGATGCCTTGGGCTTTAGCAAAAGAAGAAGAAAATAGAAACCGACTTGAAACCGTAATGTATCATTTGTTAGAAGTTATTCGGATGAGTGCTTTAGAAATTGCACCTTTCTTACCTGATACAAGTGTAGAAATTTTAAGACAACTGGGAACAACTGAAAAAGATTCGACTTTTAGAGAAGATTTAGTTTACGAGGTTGCTGAACCAAGTCCATTATTTCAAAGAATTGATATTCCAAAGAAATTAGAAGAAATTAAAGCTTTAAAGAAATAAATTAAATGTAAAAAAGTGTAAAATTAGTTTATTTCTTTTTTCTTTTCCTGTTTTTTGTGTTACAGTTAATATGTAAGTATAAGCGTACAAAGTTAAAGGAGGAATGAGTATGGCTTTTGTTTACAATCCTGATTCAGTAAAAAATTGGTCTAATAGTTTAATCAAAATTATTAGTGGGGAAGAAGATAGTGTTGCAAGTTGTGTTAGAAAATTTAATGAATTAGTGTCAGAACTTGTTAAACCTCAAGTTTGGACTGGAGCAGCTGCATATCAAAACTATCAAAATTTTATGGAAACTCATAATGCTTTAGTTGCTTTTTCTAATGAGTTTGGAGATGCTTTTGCTCAAACTATGAATGAAGTAGCAAAAAGTGTAGCTGGGCTAGAAGTTTCTAATTTGGGTTTTGATACCAATGTATCTCAATCTTTTGGAGAATTGAGTTTTAATCAATTAAGTCAAATGGCTGCTGAAAACATTAATAAGGAAATTGTTACTTATGATTATGAAGTTATCAGTAACATTGGTACTTCTTTGAAACAAATCAAAGAAAAATTAGATGGAGTTAAAGTAAATTTATTAACTACTATTAATCGGTTAAATAGTGGGGAAGGTATTTGGGATGGTGATGCAGCAGAATCTGCTAAAAATACTTTAACAAATACTGCTGATACGAATATGACAAAAATATATAGTAATTTAGATATTTGTATTAGCAACATTAATGCTGCTGCTATGGCAGCTCAAAGTGCAGATAGAGGAGCTTAAGATAACCTTTCAAAGGTTATTTCAGGCTGTTGACAAAAAGGTCAATAGTCTTTTTTTTATGAAAAAAAGTATTATAATGAAATTGGCGAGAAAAATGACTCCTATTTTAACCAAAAAAGTCATTGCAAAATCTCGCTTTTTTCATGCAAATATGAGATAATAAGGATGGTTAGAATAGGAGTTGAAGCAAATGGCAATGACCAAACAAATACATAAAAATGATTGTATAATATTAAGTACGATAGAAGAATTAGTACCCAAGGAGCATTTAGTAAGGAAATTAGATCACTGTATGGATTTTAGATTTATAGAAGATCTAGTAAAAGATTTATACAGTATAGGAGGAAGACCAAGTGTTCCACCAGTCGTACTATTTAAGCTCATCTTTATAAATATTATATTTGGAATCAATTCCATGAGAAGAACATGTGAAGAATGTAAGGTAAATATAGCTTATCGATGGTTTTTAGGATTATCAATATATGATGATATTCCAAATTATTCAACATGGAGTCAAAATTATATAAGAAGATATAAAGACAGTGATGTGTTTAATGAAATATTTGATAAGATTTTAAATCAAGCGATGGAATATGGATTTATAGATATGGAAACCGTATTCGGAGATGGAACACATCAAAAAGCAAATGCAAATAAGAATAAACACAAAGATGTAGAAGTAGAAATCGTAAAAAAAGTATATGAAGATGCCATGTTAAAAGAAATCAATGAAGATAGAGAAAAGAATGGGAAAAAGCCACTTAAAAATATAGAAAAGACAGAAATCATGTTTGATGAAGAAACAGGAGAAGTGATTGAAAACATAGAAACAAAACACATTAAAGAAAGTATAACTGATCCAGAAAGTGGATGTTATCATAAAGGAGAAAAAGAAAAATGTTTTGCTTATACTCATCAAACGTTTTGTGATAAAAATGGATTTGTATTAGCAAAAACGACAACAGCAGGAAACATACATGACAGTGTAGCATTTTTTAAAGCATATCATCTTTTAAATCAGAAATATAAAGATCAAATAAAAAATGTTTGTTTAGATGCAGGATATATCAATCCAGCGATATGTAGAGAAATCATTTTGTCAGGTCACATTCCCTTAATGCCATATAAAAGACCAATGACAGGAAAAGGCTTATTTAAAAAAAATGAATATGTATATGATGAATATTACGATTGTTATATTTGTCCAAATAATGAAATATTAACGTATACAACAACAGATAAAAAAGGATATAAGCAATATAAATCAGATCCAGAGAAATGTAAAGATTGTCCATTCAGAGAACGATGTACCAAAAGTAAAAACTGTCAAAAAGTAGTCACTCGACATATATGGGAAGAGTATAAAGAACAAGCCAATGAAATGAGATACACCAAACTTTGGAAAGAAAATTATCCTTTACGAAAAGAAACAATCGAAAGAACATTTGGAGATTGTAAGGAACAACATGGTCTTCGATTTACTAGAGTTCGTGGATTACTCAAAAATGAACAGAATTCCACGATGATTTTTGCATGTCATAATTTAAAGAAAATGGCAAATTGGAGATGGAAAAGTCATCCAAAAAAGGCCATTATTTCACTGATTTTTTCAAAATTAACAATTTTTTTTCAAAATATGAAAAAAAGAGATATACTCTTTTTGAATATACCGCTTTTGTCAACAATCTGAGATAACCTTTCAAAGGTTATTTTTTCTTTTCTTTCTTCTTTTTTTATGCTATAATTCTTTTTAAGAATAAAGGAAGTGGGTTAGATGAAATTACTAATTTTTTTTGAATCAGCAAATTCCTATCAAATCTACTCCTTACCAAATGTCATAGATGGAAATTATTGGGTACAAGCTTATGATGAATCAGAAGTCAAAAAAAATATTTTGAATATTTTTGCGTCAGATGGACATTGGGTATATTTGAATCAACAATCAGAAAAAATTATTTTAGAGTTTTTTCATTTTTATTCTGTATCTTATAAAAATAAAAATGTTGTTTTATATACGTTACCATTGTATAATTCTACTTTAGAAATTTTTTTATTTCAATCTTTAGATAAATTTAGCGTAGGAAATTCTGATGCTGATATCGTTTATAGTGATTATCAAGACAAAGTTTTATTTGCTAAAAAAAATAATTCTTGGATTATGCAATGTAGTAATGCTCAGAATCCTGTATATGTTAATCAAATATTAACATCAGGAAAGTTGTTGGAATCTGGAGATCATATTTTTATAAATGGCTTAAATATTTATGTACTTGGTTCTTATTTTGCAATTGATAATCCTAATGATAAGAGAAAAATTGTTCAGTCACAAATTACAAGTCTTCCTATTCCTACTTTAAAAGAATCAGTTGATAATCAATTAGATATTGAAAGTATTTATGAAAAAAAAGATTATTTTTATCGTTCTCCAAGATTTCGAAATGTGATATCAGAAGTATCCATAACTATTGATGCTCCTCCAACTAGTGGGGTAAAAGAAGAACTTCCTTTTTTACTTCAAATGGGATCTATGTTAACTATGGGAATGAGTTCGATGGTGACATTATTTCTTTCCCTTAGCGGTGTTTTTCGAGGTGAAACTACACTTAGAAATTCTTTACCAGGTATAGTTCTTGGTTCTTCTATGTTAGTTGGTATGCTTTGTATTCCTATTTTGACTAGACGTTATCAAAAAAAGCAAACTTTAAAAAATGAACAATTACGTCAGGAAAAATATATGGAATATTTAGCGATGAAAAAACAAGAAATTTATCGAATTATAGAAGAACAACAACAATCTTTAAATGCTAATAGCGTTTCTCTAGAACAATGTATGGATATTATACTTCATCATCGAAGAAATCTCTGGGAGAGAAAGATAGATCACGATGACTTTTTAACGGCTCATATTGGGATTGGAGAAATTCCAGCAAAAATTAAAGTGAATTTTCCTGAGGAACATTTTTCTTTAGATAATGATAATTTAAGAAAAGAAGTATTTCAAATGACGAAAGAGCCAAGAATGTTAAAAAATGTTCCTATCAATGTGTCTTTTGTTCAAAAAAATGTTTGTGCAATTTTAGGAAATTTTGAATTAATTCCGTCTTTTTTAAATACTATATTGTTACAATTTATTGCTTTCCATAGTTATGAAGATGTAAAATTTGTGATTCTTACTGATAAAGACTCGAGCTATAAATGGAAAAATTTAAAAAAACTTCCTTATTTATGGAATAATGAAAGAACATTTCGGTATTATGGAGAGACAAAAGAGGAGATTTTTTCTGTCTGTGCTAAGTTAAATGAAGAATTCGAAAATCGTTTTATTGATCAAGATAGTGGCAAACTTAACAATAAAGATTATACAAACTTTTTGCCTTATTATGTGATTATTACAGATAATTTTGAAAGTATTCGAGATTTTGATTTTGTCAAAAATGTATTAAAATCAAAAGTAAATTATGGTTTTAGTTTTCTTATTATTAATCAAAGATTAATGGGGCTTCCTAATGAATGTAATTCTTTTATTAATGTAGATGCCAATCAATCTGGTATGATTGAAAATGAACTTGCAACCGATCGACAACAAGTTTTTCAAGCTGAATTTTTGAATGTTTCATTGAATCCAATTTTTCAAGCAATTTGCAATATACCTATTGAATTTACGAAAAAACAGGGAAGTATTCCTGATAATGTAAGTTTTTTGGAAATGTATAATGTAGGAAATGTGGAACAATTAAATGCTTTGAATCGTTGGAAGACCAATCATTCTTATGAAACTTTACAGGCTCCAGTTGGTATTAATCAAAATGGTGGTTTGTTTGTTTTGGATTTACATGAAAAGGCTCATGGGCCCCATGGATTAGTAGCTGGTATGACTGGTTCTGGTAAATCTGAATTTATTATTACCTATATTTTATCAATGGCTTTAAATTATCATCCAGATGATGTTTCTTTTGTATTAATCGATTATAAAGGTGGTGGACTTGCTGGTGCATTTGAAAATAAAGAGCTTGGTATTAAACTTCCACATTTAGCTGGTACGATCACGAATTTAGATACAGTCGAAATTAAAAGAAGTTTAGCATCTATTGAGAGTGAATTAAAAAGAAGACAAAGGCTATTTAACGAAGCAAGGGAACAAACAAATGAAAGTACTATTAATATTTATAAATATCAGAAACTTTATCATCAAGGACTTGTAAAAACGCCAATTCCGCATCTTTTCATTATTAGTGATGAATTTGCTGAACTTAAAAGTCAACAACCTGAATTTATGACCCAACTGATATCTACAGCGAGAATCGGAAGATCATTAGGAGTCCATTTAATTTTGGCTACTCAAAAACCTAGTGGTGTTGTGGATGCTCAAATATGGAGCAATTCTAAATTTCGGGTATGTTTAAAGGTTCAAGATCGTAGTGATAGTATGGATATGATTAAAGTGCCTGATGCTGCTTCTTTATCAACAGTTGGTCGGTTTTATTTACAAGTTGGATATAATGAGTTCTTTGCTATGGGACAATCTGCTTGGACAGGAGCTCCATATTATGAGATGAAAGAAAGAAAAGCAAAAATAGATTCATCTATTGATTTTGTGGACAATGTTGGTAAGATTATTAAAACAGTGGAACAAGAAGATGCAACTGCAAAAGCGAGTTTTAAAGGAGAAGAACTTCCAGCTGTTTTAAAGTATATTTCTGATTTGGCTCAGAAAGAGCAAATTCAAATAGAACCTTTGTGGTTGCCTCCTATTCCAGAATTTATTACGACGACAGAATTAGAAAAGAAATATCATTATAAAAGTTTGCCATATATTATTGATGAAATTATTGGAGAGTATGATTCACCGTCTACGCAAAGTCAAGCATTACTTACTCTTCCAATGACAAAGGAAGGTAATGTTTTATTATATGGTGCAAGTGGAAGTGGGAAAGAAAACTTTATTACTACCTTTATTACTTCTTCGATATTGCATCATACTCCAGATGAAATTCAATTTTATATTATGGATTTTGGGGCAGAAACCTTAAAAATGTTTCTTGATGCTCCTCATGTTGGAGATGTTGTTTTTTCATCCGATACAGAGAAAGTGACTAATTTATTTAAAATGTTAAATGAGATAATTCAAATTCGTAAATCTAAATTTATGAATTTTGGAGGAACGTTTGAAAGTTACAATGCTAAGAATGAAAAAAAAGAACCTAATATTGTAGTTATCCTAAATAATTACGAGAACTTTAAAGAATTATTTGAAAATTTTGAAGAAGAACTTGTTTCTATTACTAGAGAAGCGACAAAATATGGGATTTACTTTTTGATTAGTGTTCTTAATTCTAATAGTGTAAGAATTAAATTATTTCAAAACTTTAAGTCTATTTATTCTTTACAACTTAATAATGAAGATGAATATGCAAATATTTTGGGAAATGTTCAAAAAAATTATCCTTCTAAAAAATTTGGACGAGGGATTACTCGAATTCGAGGGGAAGTTTATGAATTTCAAACTGCCCATATTTGTGAAAAAGAGAAAGTTGTTGAAGTGGTTCCTAATTTGTGTTTGAAATTAAAACAGTATTATAAAACATATGCAAAAAGAATTCCTGTTTTACCTGACAATGTTTATTATTCAAGTCTTTCTGTTCCATATAATACGCTAGATCAACTTGTGGTAGGAGTTGCTAAAGATACTCTTGAGCTCGCGCGTTTCAATTTTCAATCCCGGCTTATTCAAATTGTTACTGCTCAGGAGTTCGAATCTCTGCAATCTTTTACTTATGGACTTATAGATTCTTTTGAGCATTTATCAAATCACTCTGTATTCGTTCTTGATAGTGAGGCTCATTTAGATGCAAAAAAGGTTCATACTAAATATTACTATACTAAAAAAATTCAAGATGTTTTTCAATATGCGTATGACTATTTAGAAAAATTAGAGAAAGATTATGAATCTAATCAAAAAGATGAAGCTCGAAAAGAAAAATATACTCATTTAACTTTGGTTGTGTATGGTATAGAAGAATTCTTAGAAATTATTAAAAAACGGAAAGAAGACTTTGAACATATGTTACAAATTGGCCATGATTTAGAAAAATTTAATCTTGTTCTTTTCGATGCTAGCTATGTTCTTAAAAAGTATGAAATGGAATCTTGGTATCGAGACTATGTTATGAATAATCAAGGTATATGGGTTGGAAATGGAATTACAGATCAATTTGTTTTGAAACTATCAAAGACACCGAAATATTGTTACGATGAAATTTCATTAGAATATGGTTATGTGGTTCGTAATGGTAGTCCAACTTTAGTTAAATTGTTAGAAGGTGAAGAAAATGAATAAAATTTTTGTTTCCATTTATGTTATTAAGTTAGATCAAGAATTTGAAGTATTTTTACCACCAAACAAAAAAATTGTAGATGTTATTTGTATGATTGCTCGTTCTATTCATGAAATAAGTAATGATGTGTTTCCTTTAGACCTTCAAAATGCGTTATATGATTGTGAACAAAATATTTTTTATGATCCAGAAGTATCAGTGAAAGAGTCTGGCTTAAAAAATGGGAAAAGGTTGATTTTCTTTTAACTTAGTGATATCTTTAAATAGGAGAGTCGAATATGAATATCAAAGTAGATGAGGAAAAACTTTTAGAGTTAAGTGCAATGATTTCCAAACAATCAGATAATATGAAAGATGTTTGTAAAAGTCTTTCTAATATTACACGGTCTTTAGCCTCTTCTTGGCAAGGAGAAAGCTATACTCATTTTGTTTCTACTCTTTTAGTAGAAAACGATTCTTATGTTCATAGTATTGAACTTATGGCTTCAGAGCTACAAGAAATTGCAGATTATATTCAGAATGCTGTTTCTTTATATAATAAGCTTGATTCAGAATATCAATCTCAAAAAATAGAATTGTAGGTGACTTAAATGGACTTATTTCAATATGAAAATGTTGAAAATGCTTTGTTAGAGTATAAAAAATTAAAAACTAGGGTGGAAGCAATTATAACGGTTTTAGAAAGTTGCGAAAAAAAATTGAATGAAAATATTTATTGGGAGGGAGCAGGTGCTTCTTACGTAAAACAAAGGTATTCTTCTTTGTTAAAAAATATTCCTGATTTGCAAATGGCAATGACTGAGTTATGTTCCTATGTGTCAGGAGTTATAGATAATCATAATGCTGCTGAGAAAAAAATGGCTAGTTTATTTGAAGGTGGTTTTCATGGATGACGTTGATGTATTAACATTAAAAGCATGTTTAAAAACTCTTAGTGAATCTCTTTCTACTACGAAAGAAGAAGATATATTAAAAGATCTTAATAATTCAACAATTTTGGAAACAAATGCAAAAGAAAATTTAATATCTGCTATTCATATCCTTCTTTCAAAATATAAAGATTTAGAAGAATTAATACAGAATTATAATTTTATTGCTGATAAAATTGGTCGTTATCAAGATTTAGGAAATAAAATTACTAAATTAGAACGATCTATTTCTAATGAGAATAGTAAAGAAGAGCCTGATTATTCTTTTATTAGTTCATTGCAAAGGTCTATTACAGCATATGAAAAAGAAAGAAAAGAGTTAAAAATAAGCATTGATGAAAGTATTTAAAGAAGGAGGAAGCTGTTATGAAGTTAATAAATTTAAAAACATTTGAAAATAATTATAATAACTTTGTAAGTGCTTCTGAAAATTTAAAAAATATTAAAAAGTATGGTTTTGATTCATCTTATATTGGAAGTTCTTCTAATGTTTATGTTTCTTTAATGAGAAGTAGATTAAATGAGCAATTTCAAAATATTTTAACTTCTTATACTAAAATTGAAAAATGGTGGAAGGATTATTTAAATGATATTCATGCAGTTGAAAAAGTATTATCACAAAACCATTATAGCTTTTTGAATTCTTCTTTATCTACTTATACTACTGGGAAATTTTCTACATTAACTTTTACAAAAATGGCATTATCAGGAAAATTATCTATTATTTCTTATAATTCTCGTTTTGGAGTATCTTCTTCTAATACTTTTGGAAATTCTAGTTTTACTTTACAAACGATGATAGCTTCTCAAATAATGATGAAACAGGAACAAAAAAATGTATTATTAAATAAGTATTTTAATGGAGAAGAATTAAATGCAACAGAAGTTTATAAAATAAGTAGTAGTTTAACAAATATGTATAATAAAGATATAAAAACAGTAAATGAAAAATATGAGGCCTGTTCCAAAGAATATGATGAATTAAATCAATTTTTTTCTAAAATGACAGGAGTGGATTTTGATTTAGACAAAATCAATGAAATGAAAGAAAGTGCAGCTCGTGAGGCAAGAGGGCTTGCTATGCAGTCTAAAGATGAAGTTGATGCTTTAAGTGACGATTATTTTGAATGGTTAGGAATGAGTAGAGAAGAATTTAAGAATAAATCTGTGGATGAAATTAGTCAAATATTATTAGAGAAAGATTCTTCCATAGATAATGTTTATAAAAGATATGATTCCATGTTTGAAGATACAGAGTATGGAAATTTTGATACATTTATAGAAAAGATAACAGATGCTCAAAAGAGATTATATGAAGTTAGTAATGAAAAACAGCAAATAGAGTCTGCAGCTAAGGGAATTCAATATACAGTTATGAGTAAAACAAAAGAGTATCAAAATTTTAAAATCAAAGATATATCTAAAGATGATGTTTCCTCTGTTTCTACTGTGGTACAAAATGACCAGAATATCGTGCAGTCTTATACAGTAGCTAACTATTCTAAGTATGCAGAAATGCATAAAGATGTGGATCCACTAACTTTTACAAAAAAGGCAATTGAAATATATGGTGATGATGTAACAATAGAAGGAGTTACAAACGGTGAATTATTAAAAGAATTAGCTAAGATTCAAAGTGTGGATAGTTTAAAAGATATGGGAAAATATTATTCTTTTGCTTATCAAAATTTTGGAGCTCAAGCTGCTACTCAATATTTAGAAGATTATAAAAATGAAATTCATCAATTTTGTGGAGAAGTTCAAGCAAATGAATTTTTAAATACTTTGACTTCTTTAGATGAAGCAAATAGAGCTTCTGCAGTTACTAATCATTTAAAGATTACGGGAAAGGGACTTGGAGAAGGAATTACAGGTGTTTTTAATAATTTGGGGTATATGATAGAAGGTTTTTTTAAAGAAAACAGAGAAATAAGTACTCAAGAATATGAAAACATGTATATTGTTCAAGCTTTATCTAGTGATAAAACAAAATTTGATCAAGGACTTGTTACGAGAAATTCGTTAGGAGAAGAAATCAGTACATCAGATATTATTGATTATACAAAAGATTATGGTAAATTTACAGAACATAATTATCAAATTAGCGAATCTATAGGAAACATGCTTCCAAGTATTGGACTTAGTGCAATCAATCCTTTTGCTGGTACGATGTTCCTTGGTACAAGTGCTGCTGGAGGTTCTTATCATAGTGCGATGACAGAAGGTTATAGTAGAGGAGAATCCATGGCATATGGTGCTTTAAGTGGTGCGAGTGAAGTTCTGTTAGAAAAAGCATTAGGAGCAATGCCTCTTATAAGTGAAACAAAAGTTGTAAATTTGAAGACTATGGCTCAAGCAATGGGAAAAGAATTTCAAGAAGAATTTATTCAAAGTTATGTAGATGCAGGGGCCAGTAGTCTCATTTTAAAAAAAGATTTTGATTTTGTAAGTACTACTAAAGATGCTTTACAATCTGGAATTTATGGTGGGATTACTGGTGGAATCATGAATATACCTAGTTTGGCTATTAATAGTAGTAGTATTCGGACAATTGAAGAACAGGTGAGAGCTGGGAATGTAACAACGACTGAGATAGAAAATAGTTTTCATGAATTATTGCCTGAAACAGCTTCCATGAATTTTAACGAAATTATGCAAGAATATAGTAAACCTTTAAAAGAAGTTACGCTTAGTCTTGTAAATGCAAATGGTAAAAATGTTACTTCTTCAGGTGTTAGTACTTTATTGGGGAATCTACTTAAAAATTCTAAAAGTTCATTGAATGCTAAAATTGATCAAATCAAAGATAATATTTCTTATTTAAATTTTGGACCTGTTCAAGAATTAGAACCTGCTTTTGCTGGTGTGAATAACCTTTCTTCCATGGAACAGACGATTACGGAAAACTCTAATGTTAAAATGATGCTTGGTAAAAATGCTTTATCTTCCTTACCTAAAGCTGTTGCTAGTACATTGACTTCTTTTACAAGTGCTCCCTTCTTTTTTCGATATGTTCCAGTTACCAATTCTTCTAGTTTTTCTCAAAAAATATTAAAAGAAGGATTGTATCATTTTACAAATGAAAGTAATATACAGAAAATTCAAGAATCTGGATACATAAAAGCTTCGGATTATGTAAGCTCTTATGGAAATAAAAAAAGTTTTTTCTTTGCAGGTATTCCTAATATTTCTGATTTGGCTATGAATACAGGAAACTTATCGGAAAAACAAATAGCAATTAAAATAAATGTTTCACCTGAAGAACTTAGTCAGTTTCGTTATAGAGATTTAGTGGATGAAGCTGTCTCTTATGATGGAAATTATATATTAGATGAAGGAAACTATTCTGTTGTTTATTTCGGACTTACAGAAGAAAATGGCCAATTGGTTTATAAAGAAATCAGTAAGGGAGAGTATGAAAATTATAAAACAAATGCTTCTTCTAATAAAATTTCTTCTGCTTTACGAAAAGCTGAATCTGTGATTATTGGTTTAGCTTCTGATTGGTCATATTCTAAGAAACGATTACAAAAATTGCTTCAAGTTTTTTCTAATGCAAATGTAGAAGAAGCACATGCGAATATTTCTGAAGTACATTCTATTCTAGAAAATGCGTCTTTCGAAGAAGATGTTTCTAATGATCAATTCTCTAATATTCGTGAGCGAGAGCTTCAACAGTTTAAGAAAATATATGGACAAGAATTAGCACAAGCAGCATGGGATGTGCATGAAGATGCAGTTTTAAAAGAACCTCCTATTACTAAATTACTTCAAACTTTTGAATCTTCAGATACTCAATTAGTTGGATTAGAGCATAAATTTAAATCTATTGATAGACTTATACAGAAAATACAGAAATATGCAAATGCAACAGACTGTAGTTATACTGAAGTAGGAAAGACTATGAATGATGCTTTAAGATATACTTTTCAAATTGATGATAATCAATATGCTAGTGAAGTCAATCGTATTCTTACTTCTTTGATGAAACAAGGATGTAGTGTTCCGTATTTTAAAAATTCTTGGGGTCAAACAACTTATCAAGGAATTAATACTCAAATTGTTACTCCTGAAGGGGTTGAATTTGAATTACAATTTCATACAAGGGCTTCCTTTGAAACAAAAGAAGAAAATCATCCATATTATGAAATTTATCAAAATAATAAATCTACTGCTAAAGAAATTATTGAGGCATCTAGTGCAATGGCAAAAAATCAATCGAAAGTCAAAGTTCCAAGTTCTATGGATTCTGTTGATCGTATGGAGAAAAAAATAAAATTGGTTTCTTCTGCTTCGAATTTATTTCAGGAACTTCCTGATGGATATCTTAATAATTTTAAAAACTATCTATTTAATACAACCGATATTTCTTTAGAAGAAAATTTTGCTACTGAATTGTTTTCTCCTCAAAATTATGAAATTCTTTCAAAAGTAGGAATGCATTATTTTGGTGGTAGTAGTAATGATGTGATACAAAATTTTGTGACGGTTTATCAGGCAAATTCTGAATTAGCATTAGATTTGCTTCATAGATCTTCTGGTGGTTCGGCAGATTATTTCTTTTCTAATGAAATGATGCAGAAGTTGGGAGGACGTTATGAGTTATATAATTATTCTAATTTAGAGAGTGTAAGTCAGAATGATTTGAATTCTATTTATCAAATATATGATCAAGTGGAAGATCCGAACGCTTTTGTTCAAATATTAAATCAAATTCAAATAGATCAAATTACTCCATACCTTTCTGTAGAGAACATTGCTTCTAATGCTTCAAGGTTACCTCAAATTGAACAATTAATTCAAAATTTAAGATTACCAAAAATTCAAAAAGAATTAGATAATCTTTATTTGACCATTTCTGAAAATTTAAAAAATGAAAACGTTAGTACAGGTATTTTGGATCAAATAAAAAAGAATGGAACATATTCTTTGGATGAGCTTCCTTTGAAAGTTCAAATCGCAGAAGGTGATTCTATTTCCTTTTATGCTCAATTAAATCAAAGTCATCAAAATTTACAAGCGGCTTTGAAACAATTTTTGACATCAAATAATTCTCAATTAATTGATGATACCATTCCACTGATTAAAGAAAATATGAAGCCTAATGAAAAATATGCTTTACTTTATAATACATCTATGGAAGATTTAAAAATTTATCAACGGTTTAAAACACAAGATGCTCCAATGGATGATCAATTTTTAAGTAAATATAAAACTCTTCATGAAATGTGCGAAGTTATTCAGTTTTATGAAAAAAATGGAGATCAACCTTGGAAAAAGTATTTAATAGAACAAGTTATAAAAAAAGGTGATATTAAAGATGATGGTTTTGAATTTTTAAGTTATGCAATAAATGAATTAGAAGGTTATTTGGGCTCTTTAAAATATTTTGATTTTCCAAATTATGTTTTAGACGCGATGAATGCTAGTCAGGATTCTTCAGATCCTAAAGTAAACTTAAAAAATATTCTTGATCGAATCATAGAAAAAAATAATTTTAATTTTGCAAAAATTATGCAATATAAATCTAAATCAAATAAAGAAATCCCACAAGAATATAAACGTTTTTCTTTAAAAAGTTTTGAAGGACGTAATGAAATGGGTAAGTATTATGGTGATGCTGGAAATGTGGTTTGTGAATTATTTAAAAAAGGGAAGACTAGTAATGAAGTTTATAAAAATTTGAGAAGTAGTATAGATAAGGAAAAATATATTGATTTTTTATCTACTATTGAAGGAAAATTTCTTAAACAGTTGAATAAAGATGAGATTCAAGCTTTAGCATATTATACAGGTGGAGGATTTAATACAATTAATCAAGCCTTACGTATAAAATATTTAAATTCTGCAAATCAAAAGACAGTTGATGCGATTGATAGTGCAATTCAAAAATATGGTGGACTTGAAGTTGCAACTGAACTTTTTAGAGGTGTTACAGTAGGGTCTTTTCTTAAACAGAATTCCGCTTATGCTGAACTTTTTGAGGGTGTGGATACAAACGATTTAAATCAAGTTTATGCTACACTTTCTGTGTTAGAAGGTTGTACTTTTGGAGATTTAGGATATATGAGTACATCTCCATGTTATTCTACTTCTTTTGCTAAAGATATAGGTTATCCAATTGTGTTAGATATTATTGCGGATAAAGGAACACAGGGAGCTTATATTAATCAATTATCAGAATTTTATAATTCAGAAAATGAATTTTTATTGGCGAAAAATACTACTCTTAAAATGGTAAAAGTTTTTCCTCCTACAGAAGATGTAAATGGTTTGAGAAAAATTATTATTCAGTGTATAATAGAATAAATGAAAGGAAGTGATTAAGATGAGTCGAGAGAGTAAAATTCCAGATGTTCAGTTTACCATTCATACGAGTGATAAAACAGAAGAAGAAATTAAAATGGATGTACAAAAATTAATTCAAAAAAGAAATGAACTTTTAAAACAAATGGGACTTCCTCCTATTACAAAAGATCATTCTTCTATAGAAGAAGATATGGAAAACAAATATCAAGCAGGTATGATTGGATTTGCTATTGGAGATGCGTTGGGAGTTCCAGTTGAGTTTCAAGCTCGAAATACTTTAGAAGCACATCCTGTTCAAGATATGCTGTCCTTTGGGACTCATTTGGTGCCGGAAGGAACTTGGAGTGATGATACTTCTTTGGTGCTTGCAACGATGGATTCCATTTTGACCGAACCTTCCATTTCTTTTGAAGATATGATGCAAAGATTTGATGATTGGTATCGTAAAGGAAAGTATACGGCTACTGATGAAGTATTTGATATTGGTATCACGACTTGTTTAGCACTTCAAAATTTTGAAAAACATCTTCCTGCTACCGCTTGTGGGGGAAGAAAAATTAAAGATAATGGGAATGGTTCTTTAATGAGAATGTTCCCTGTTGCTTATTATTTAAAAAAACAAGATTTTTCTTTTCAAGAAGAAGTGAATCTTGTAAATCAATTCTCTTCTTTGACTCATGGACATGAAATTAGTTGTTTGGCTTGTAAAATTTATTGCGATTATGTGAAATTTTTGCTTGATGGCCAGTATCCACTTGAAGCGTATCAAAATCTTAAGAAAATTCCTTATGAGAAATATTATTCTATGGAAACAGTCAGAAATTTTAATCGAATTTTAAAATCAGATTTCATATCTCTATCTAAAGATGAGATTCAGTCGAATGGATATGTTGTTTCTTCTTTGGAGGCTGCTCTTTGGAGTACACTTCAAAGTCAAAGTTATGAAGAAGCCGTTTTAAAATCAATTAATTTAGGAAGTGATACAGATACTATCGGAGCTATTACAGGGTCGATGAATGGAATTATTTATGGAATGAAAAATATTCCTGATAAATGGATTCGTAAATTAAAAAAAGTAGAGTATATTAAAGAACTCACAAATCAATTCTTAAAATCTTTTAAAAAAGAAGAGAAAAGAAAGTTATGAAAAGAGGAAACTATGAATAAAAAGACACGTTATTTTAAATTAAATCAAGGTGGAATTTTAAAATTAGAAGATGATACATTTATGTATTATTTGAGTAAAGATGGAGAATGGATTCATGAACAATATTTTATGAGTATCTTAGTGGATGCGAATGTACTCTATTCAGAAATTAGCGAAGATGAAGTCTCACAAATCATTCAATCCTATAAAGAAAATCAAGGAAGATTGAAATGATTTAACAGATTTAAAATTTTTGATAAATCAATGACAATTAAATGGATAAAAGGAGGATTTATGGATAAGATATTATCAATTGGAAGTGTAATACTTTTAAAAGGTGGGACTAAAAAGGTTATGGTTACGGGATATTTAGCAGTTAATAATGATAATCAAAAAGAAATGTATGATTATAGTGGATGTCTTTATCCTGAGGGATTCTTAGATAGTGAACAGGTTTTGCTTTTTAATAGAGATCAAATTGAAAAAGTTTTTTTTGAAGGATATAGTGACGATGAACAGAAGGAATTTATGAAAAAATTAAGTGATTTTAATGCATCTATGATTAAAGATGATCGTATTGAGGCATTGGATATTTAATATGTTTACAGATACGCATTGTCATTTATACGGAGAGTATTACGAGGATATTTCATCTTTGATTCAAAGAGCTAAGAATGTTGGAGTAGCTCGCTTTTTTGTTGCTGGGTGTAATCAGAAATCTAATGAAGAAGTTTTGAGTGTTATCAATAGATATTCTAATGCTTATGGGTGTATTGGACTTCATCCGGAAGAAGTGGATACCTATCAAGAAGAAGATTTAGAGTTTTTGGAAATTCATTTATTAGATCAGAAAGTCATTGCAATTGGAGAAATTGGTTTAGATTATCATTATACAAAAGAAAAGAAAGAAGAACAGAAAAAATTGTTTGAAAGACAATTGGAACTTGCTCAAAAGTATCATTTACCTGTGGTTATTCATTCTCGGGAAGCAACAGAAGATACCATTACAATGCTAAAGAAATATCCTAATGTCAAAGGTGTCATTCATTCTTTTTCAGGAAGTGTAGAAACGGCGAGAATATATATTAAAATGGGGTATAAACTTGGAATTAATGGAGTTGTGACTTTTAAAAATAGTCATTTGAAAGAAACTGTACTTGAAGTCATAGATTCTATTGTGTTTGAAACGGATAGCCCTTATTTAACTCCACATCCTTTTAGGGGAACTAAAAACGAACCAAAATACGTGTTTGATATTGCGATGTTTGTGAGTGAAATGAGTGGAAAAACTTTAGAAGAACTCTCAAAAATTACCAACAAAAATATACAAGAGATTTTTGACAAATGCTAGTCTTTTGTGCTATCATGTATTTGTAAGGTGATTAAATTGAAACATAAAATATTT
>CANRDF010000002.1 GCA_947629255.1 uncultured Bacilli bacterium | reverse complement strand
AATATGGCTGATAAAACCGACGAGATAATTGATGCTGTTAATAAACTTACAGATTATTCTACAAGTGAAACAGTAGTGGGAAATTGGATAGACGGCAGACCATTATATAGGAAAACTATTGCAGTTAGTTTGCCATCTAGAACAGGTGAAACAAGCTTTAGTACAGGACTCACAAATGTGACTTATCGTAACATTTATGGGATGGTAAGAGATACAAATGGTAGTGCTTTTTGGCCAATAAATCTGGTAAGACCATCTAGCAATATAGGAAATGGTGTCGGATGTCGTATTGATAGTAATAATATCATATTAGAAGTCGGATTAGACAGGAGTACCTTTAGTGGACATGTTACAGTAGAATACACAAAAAACAATTGATTAAAAGATAGAAAGGAATGATTTATACGACAATAACGTGGGAATTAATTCTAGGAGTTGCTGGAGGTATTGTAGTAATCTACAATGCTTCCAAAGCAATTTTAGGGGCAATAAGCCCTATAACTAAAATCAAAGATAAAATGAATAAGCACGATGAATTATTAGACAATGACAACAAGCGTTTAAATTCAATTGAAAAAGCAAATCAAATGATGTGTAAATCTATGCTAGCATTACTGGATCACGAGATTACAGGTAATAGCATAGAAAAATTAAAAAAAGTAAAAACAGAAATGCAAGATTTTTTAGTAGAGAGATGAAAATAAAGGTGGTGGGAAAATGACAAATAAAACATATGACATTTTAAAATATATAGCACAAATTGTATTGCCGGCTATTGGTACATTATATTTTGCTTTAGCTGGTATTTGGCACTTGCCATACAGCGAGGAAGTAGTAGGTACTGTAACAGCAGTAGATACATTTTTAGGAGCATTACTTATGTTATCAAGTGCTAATTATAAGAAGAACGAAAAAGGAGAATAATGAAATTTATACCAAGAACAACAGCACCATCAAAAAATGATGAACATTATTATGGTACAGGAAACCCCTATGTAAGAGGTGGTTATGGAATGCCAAATTGTACCGCTTATGCTATCGGTCGTTTTTGGGAAGTTAGTGGTGAACTTCTAGAGCCTTTAAAATCAAAGGGTTATGATAGCACCACAGTTTTCTATCATTGCAAAAATGATACTAACTCGCAATATAAAAACTTAGTAGGTCAAGAACCTAAGATTGGAGCAATTGCATGTTGGAGTTCTGTAAAAAATGACGTTCCTAGCAATAAAGGAACACATGGTCATTTAGCAGCTGTCGAGGAAATACTTCCAAATGGTGATATTGTTTGTAGTAACAGTGCATATCTTGGAACTAATTTTTACATGAAAACTTACTCAAAGAGTAATAATTACACTTTTACGACAAGCAGAACTTATTACTTACAAGGCTTTGTATATCCAACTGTAGAATTTGATGAGGATAAACCAGAACCAACACCAGCTCCGACTCCAACACCATCAAAAACAGTTGATGAACTTGCTAAAGAAGTAATTAACGGTAAATGGGGCAACGGAGATGATAGAAAGAATCGACTTACAAATGCAGGATACGATTATTATGCGGTTCAAAATAGAGTTAATGAGATTTTAAAAGGAACAACACCATCAGCATCAACTTTTAAAGTAGGTGATAATGTTGTTCCAACTCGTTTATATAACTATAACGGTGTGAAGTTAACTCAATATGATAAATCATATCAAATTACTAAAATCGACGGTGATAGAGTAGTTTTAGCAGCTAACAGAAATGGTAAGTTAATTACATGGGCTGCAATGAACATCAAAGACATAAAAAAAGTGTAGTGCAGACTAATTGCACATATGATATGCAGTTGAAATGAAAAATAGGCAATTGAAAAGGATAATCTTAAAATGGGGTTATCCTTTTTATCTTCGTTGAATAATAATTTCAACATTAAATTTTTTTGCTACGTCTTTGAAAAATTGCATATTGTAATTCACAATTCCACTCTCATAATCTTCAATAGTTCTGGTTGATTTTCCCATTTTCTCGGCAAATTCTTTTTGAGTCAAATTTGTAGATTGTCGGATAATTTTTAAAATTTCACCCTTGTTATAGTCATTGGCTCTAAACTTCATACTACTACTACCACCAATTCTGAAATTAGTTTAACAAGAAATTGATAAATTATTCCATAAACCACAGGGAAACTGTGGAAAAATGTTTTTTCCTGTGTTACAATTTAGTTCAAGGAGGGACTATGAAAAAAATATTGTTAATTGTGTTATTGCTTGTTTGTTGTGGATGTTCTATGTCTTCTTATGAAATATCTCAGCCAACTATAGAAAACGATAAAAATTTTCTTGGTGACGATTATTATGTGAATTTTACATTAAAAGTTAAGAAAAAGATTGATGATGATAGTAGTTTATGTAAAATAACTTTTAAATTAAAAAGTGGTAGTTTAGAAACAGAAAAAACGATATTTATTTCTAAAAGTAAATTTCCAAATGTTGGTGAAGTGAAGGGGTTTAGAGAACCGCTTTATGTAGATATTCCAAATTTAGAAAATTATAATATTTCTGTAAAAAAAATAGATTGCCACTAAACCACAGGGAAACTGTGGAAATTATTTTTGGAATGTGTTATTCTATAAATAAGAACGGAGTGCATATTTATGGAAACTCTTTTAGGGATAGCGTTTTTAATTTATCTTGCCTGTATTATAATAGGATGGCTATGGAAACAAGTTTGGTTCTGGGCGTGGATATTTATAATTATAATCATATATCTTATTGTGTCAGCGATTAAATCAGCATTAAAAAATGAAGAAAATAAGCAAAGTATAAAGAAAGATACTGAATACGAGAATAGAGAGAATTTGCTTGATAAAATTGATTACATGACAGGGCAGGAATTTGAAAAATTTTTAGTAGAAATTCTTCTTCCATTAGATGGGTATATTAATATAAATGGAACCTCTTATACTGGAGATTATGGAGTAGATATTATTGCCGAAAAAAACGGAATTAAATGTGCTTTTCAGTGTAAAAGATTTAATAATAAAGTAAGTAATAAAGCCATACAGGAAATAGTTGCTGGAAAAAAACATTATAAATGCGACAAAGCCATAGTGATTACTAATAACTATTATACCAAAAATGCAAAAGAACTTGCCGAAGATTGTCGTGTTGAATTATTGGATAGAGATTATATTATTCAAATACTAAAGAAAAACATGGAACCTAAATAGTCCGAACATTTGGACTGTTTTTTCATGGACTTTTTGGGCATTTTATGCTACAATATTCTTGTAGAAAGGAAGGCATATTAATAGATGGAGTAGAGAGGAGTTAAAATTAAAATATGCCAAAAAAATCATCAAAGAATTTACCAATTTATGAATATGATAAGAAAGTGAATGGACAAACACGTTATTACATTAGACCTCGTGTAAATGGAAAACAAACTACATACAGAGTTGATGGAAATGGAAATATGTGGCTAGGACACGAAGGATATCAACAAGCATGTAGTTATTATGGTGAAATTTCTTCTAAAAAAGACACATTATCTTATGACCCGTATGTAAAATTCACAAGTGTAATTGCTATGTGTTTAGAAGAAGAAAAGAAAAAATGTAAATATTCTACATATCGGAACATAAAAACTGATATTAAAAATCATATAATTCCTTTTTTTGAAAAATATAGGTTAAAAGACTTAAATACGCAAGTATTTTTAGCATGGCATAACTATATTGAAGATAAAGGGTTATCTTATAAATATCGAAACAAACAGCATCTATGGCTATGTAAAATATGTGATTATGGAATAAATTACTATGGTATATCACATAATTATGAAAGAATGCTTGGAACATTTAAAAAAACTGTGGAAGAAAAAGAAAAAATATGTACCAAAGAAGAACATATAAGATATATCACATTAAATCAATTTAACGATTTTATTAGTCACATTGATGATATGATGTGGAATACTTTTTTTACTTTTTTGTTTTATACTGGAATGCGCGAGGGCGAAACACTTGCGTTGTTATGGAAAGATATTGATTTAGTTAATAAAAAAATATCAGTAACCAAAACACTATCGAGAGAGATTGTGGATGGAAAGAAAAAATCTACAAGTACAAAAACAGGGGAAACCAGAGTGGTGGATATATCTGATACGTTAATGGCTCAATTGCAAAGGTATTTTAAAATTATTAATCCAAAGCAAGAAGATTATGTTTTTGGAGGAAATGAACCATTGGCATTAACAACTATTGATAGATACAAACATCGCTATTTTAGGTTATGTAACGTTCCAGAGATAACAATTCATGAATTTCGACATTCTCATGTATCTATGTTAATTAATGAGGCTGTAAAGAAAAACATAGAAATGAATTCATTTTTTATTATGATGTCCGAAAGAATGGGACATACCATTCAAGTTATGCAAAAGACATATATGCACTTATTTCCTGATACACAAAAACCAATTATGGATTTATTAAATGGGTTATAAAATTTACGAACAAGACCAAATAAGACCAAAACAAGACCAGAGCAAAATAAAAACCCCGTAAATACGAGGATAAATTCATATTGGTGGAGGACGTGGGACTCGAACCCGCGACCCTCTGCGTGCAGGGCAGATGCTCTAGCCAACTGAGCTAGTCCCCCAACGAACAAATCAATCTTATCATAAAACATTAGAAGTTGCAAGCATTTTTTAAGCACTTTTGGTTAAATTTCTGAGAACAAATATAAAAATACGAAAAATATGCGATTTTAAAAGAGAAAATAGACTATTTTTGAAAAAACATGATATAATGTTCTCGTAGTGGGTAGGTGGGGAATATGTTTCAAGAAAGTGAATGTGCTTTTTATCGAAATTTAGGTATTTATGAACGATCCCACGCTTTAGTAGAAAAACTCTTTTCTGAAAAATTAGATAAAGGAAATAGCAACTACTTAAATCATTTGGAGCATGTCAGTCAAGATTTTAAAGAAGATAGAAAAAAATCGATGGCTCTTATGCATGATGTCTTAGAAGATACCAATGTCACAAGAAAAGATTTAGAAAGTCTTGGTTATGACGACGATTTCATTGAAGTTTTAGAGCTTCTTACCAATACGTATGATTCTTATGAAGAATACATTGAACATTTGTTAAATGCAAACAATAAAGATGCTTTTGAAATTAAAATGAAAGATTTACTCCATAATATGGATTTAACAAGAGTGAAAAAAATTACAGCCAAAGATTTAAAAAGAACAGAGAAATATATTAAAGCTTATCTACGAATTATTGAAAAATTGGAGAGTGAAGAAAATGTTAGATAGAAAATTTGTAAGAGAAAATCCTGAATTAGTAAAAGAAAATATTCGAAAGAAATTTCAAGACCATAAACTTCATTTAGTTGATGAAGTGATTGAATTAGATGAAAAAGTAAGAGAATTAAAGGTAAAAGGCGATACTCTAAGAAGTGAAAGAAATCAAGTAAGTAATGAAATCGGAGCTTTGATGAGAGAACAAAAGAAAGACCTTGCTGAAGAAAAGAAGGCTCGTGTAACAGAAATTAATCAAGAATTAGTTTCTATTGAAGAAGAAGAAAAGAATTTGAATGAAGAAATTACATCAAAGATGATGAGCATTCCGAATATGATTGCGCCTGATGTTCCGATTGGGGAAAACGACACTCAAAACGTGGATGAAGAACACTTTGGCGAGCCAAAGGTTCCAAATTTTGAAATTCCCTATCATGCAGATATCATGGCAAGTTTTAATGGAATTGATAAAGATGCTGCTGGTAGAGTAAGTGGCACTGGTTTCTATTATTTAATGGGCGATATTGCAAGACTTCATTCAGCTGTTCTTGCTTATGCCAGAGACTTTATGATTGACAAAGGATTTACCTATTGTATTCCTCCTTATATGATTCATGGAGATGCCGTGAATGGTGTTATGTCTTTTGAAGAAAAAGAAAACATGATGTATAAAATAGAAGGAGAAGACCTTTACTTAATTGGAACAAGTGAACATTCTATGATTGCTAAATTTAAAGACCAAATCTTAAAAGAAAGTGATTTACCAATTACCATGACATCTTATTCTCCATGTTTCCGTAAAGAAATTGGTTCTCATGGAATTGAAGAAAGAGGAGTATACCGAATTCATCAATTTGAAAAACAAGAAATGATTGTCATCTGTAAACCAGAAGAAAGTGAATCTTGGTATGACAAGATGTGGCATTATTCTGTAGAGTTATTCTTGTCTTTAAATATTCCTGTTCGTAAACTCGTTTGTTGCTCAGGAGATTTAGCAGATCTTAAGTATCGTTCTTGTGATATTGAAGCATGGAGTCCAAGACAACAAAAATATTTTGAAGTTTGTTCTTGTTCTAACTTAACCGATGCTCAAGCAAGAAGATTATCTATCAAATATAAAAATGATAAAGGGGAGAATGTGCTTGCCCATACCCTAAACAACACGGTTATTGCACCTCCTAGAATGCTCATTGCTTTCCTAGAGAATAATCTTTGTGAAGATGGAAGTATCAATATTCCTGAAAAACTAAGACCTTATATGGGTGGCAAATCTAAGATTGAGAAAAAAGTTGTTGAAAAGTAAGAAGTCTAAGGGAAGGCTTCTTTTTTAGTAATTTCATTAAATGAAAAAACATATCATCCGTAGTTTTTTTACGGAAAACTTGACTAGTAATTGTAAAAATGATAAGATAAAGCCAGAAAAGAGGAAAAGAATATGTTAGCTAAATTTTCAGTTATAGGTTTTAAAGGATTTTCAAAAAAAGTAACATTGGATTTATCAAATACTAATGATTATCAATATAATATGAATTTAACTCAAAACAAAATAGTAAAAAACGGATTGGTATTTGGAGATAATGCATCGGGAAAATCTAATTTAGGATTTGCTATTTTTGATATTGTTTTAACTTTAACTAACAAATACCGAAATGTAGAAAAATATTATCAAAATTATTTGAATTTAGAAATTAAACGTGATTATGCAGAATTTGAATATACTTTTCAATTTGATGACATGATGATCGAATACATATATTATAAAAAAGATTATGATACTGTCCCTGTGTATGAGAAATTGATTGTTAATCATGAAACAGTTTTAGAATATCATTTTCAAGATTTAGAACATTTATTTATTAAAATAGAAGGCACAGAATCTTTAAATTGGGAATATTTTGATAATATGTCTATGATTAATTATTTAGCAAGTAGACTTCCTAAAACAGAAAATCATCCTATTCATTTACTTATGGATTTTGTAAATTCTATGTTATGGTTTAAAAGTGTCGAAGGTAGAGATTTTATAGGAATTAAAAATCAAATAGATGAATTAAATGATATTATTTTAAAAAATAATAAATTAAAAGATTTTGAAAATTTTTTGAAGTCCAATGGAATTAACTATCATTTAGAAGATATGGATTTAGGCAATCGTCATGTAATAGGAGTAAGGTTTGGAGAAGAAGTTGTGCCTTTTTTCACTTTGATTTCTACAGGAACGAATGATTTATGGCTATTTTATAGTTGGAAGATTCAATTAGAACAAGCAAATATAAAGTTTTTGTTTATCGATGAGTTTGATGCTAACTATCATTTTGATTTAGCAGAAAGTGTTGTAAAAGAATTAAACTCTACTCCAAATTTACAGACTATTTTATCAACACATAATACTTATCTTATGAGTAATAAAATTACCCGACCTGATTGTACATTTATTGTGAGTCCTAAAAGAGTCGTGTCGCTTTCTAACGCAACCGATAAAGAACTTAGAGAAGCACATAATATTGAAAAATTATATAGAGGAGGTCATTTTATAGCATGAAAAATATCCTCTTTATTGTAGAGGGTAAAAATGGGGAAAAACAATTATTTGATGTGATACAAAGATTATTTTTAAAAAAAGAAACAAATGATTTTTACTGTGTACCATATTGTACAAATATATATACATTATATAAAGAAATAAAAGAGGATCCAGATTTAGAGATTGTTGAATTAGTAAGGGAAAAAGCACTTAAGGACAACAATATGGAATTATATAATATCTTGTCTTCTAAAAAATTTCCAGAAGTTTATTTGGTCTTCGATCTAGATCCTCAAGATAAAGGCTTTTCTATATCTAAAGTTCAAGAAATGATACAAATTTTTGATGATGAAACAAACCATGGAAAGATTTATATAAATTATCCTATGTTTGAATCTTTTAAACATTTTAAAAGCATTCCAGATAGTGATTTTAATTCTTATGAATTTTTGATAAGTCGATGTCATAAAAACGGGTATAAAAGATATATTGATAAGTATTCTTGTATTGGTGATCTTTCAAAAATGAATAGAAAACAATACATAATTATAATGAAGCAGATGATGAATAAATATGAATATTTATTGAATTGTGATATAAGTACATCAAAAGAAGAATACAAAATGAATTTTTCTCAAGAAAAATTGTTGAAATATATGAAAAACAAACTTAGAGAAGGGACAGTTAGCATTATAAATACTTTTTGTTTATGGCCAATAGAATATTTTAATGATAAATTTTTTCGAAAAACTGTTGGACAAGCAAATATGCAAATTTAATGAACTAAGAGGTAAAAATGGATTATAAAAAATTGCCCGTTATTTTAAAAAGATATTCATTTGATGAAAAAATGAGAATTTTGATGTATTATTCTTTACAACTTATAGATTTTAACTGTCTGAAAATCAATAAAAATCAACCAATGCCATGGGAATTGGAAACTTTTTTGATGTTTTCGGTTAAAGCGGATGAATATCAATTCAAAGATTTCAAAGGTCAGAATATAAATAATTTTTCCGAAATAATTAATTGCATAAGAAATTATCACCATCCTTTTTTGCTTAGCAAAAGTGAGACATCAGAATTTGTGGATTATGTATTGATTGCATTTGGCTCAACACAATATGATTGCCAATCTTATGATATATATAAATATTTTAGATACAACTATTTTTTTAATTATACTTGTCCTAAAATTAGTATGAAAAATGAATTTTATAAAAAATTTGGAATAGAATACAAATCTGTTTTAGAATTTGGAATTATATTAAATTTTCTTTTTGCTTCAAAAGTTTCATTAAATTATAAAATAATAGAGTATATACTTTTGAAATATGCTACTGTGGTAAAACTATTAACAATATCACGAGAAGAATTTAAAAAAGAAATTGATTTGTTTGCAGAAAATATAGAAGATTATCTATATTGTGTTAGACCTTCAGATATTTATCCATTTATTAAGTATGGTCAAAAAATTTATTTACCTTTACCGCATTGTTTAACAAGAGCAGTGACTGATTCGTTACTATATAGAATTACTGATAATCAAAATGATATCAGAACTTTATTTGGCAAAGATGTTTTGGAAGCTTATTTATATGATATTTTACTAAAATCAAATTTATTTACTGAAATCATACTAGAAAAAGAATATATAAAAAATAAAAATCAATTAAAAACTTCAGATGTCATGTGTAGAATTAATAATGAATATCTATTTTTTGAATGTAAATCAATGGTTCCTTATTCTAAAACTAGATGTATGAAAGAAAAATCAATTTTAGATGAGATAAACAAGATAAGCAATGCAGTAGTTCAATTATACAAACAAATTTATTTAGATTTTAAGAGATCATATGATTTTTTTGAAAATGATGATAAAACTAATTTTAATCGTGATAATTGCTTTGGAATTGTGGTTTTATTGGAGGAATCTTATATTAAGAGGGAATTAATATATAAAAAGGTGGCAGAGAAATTAAAGATAAACACATCTGATAGATTGTATAAATGGATTATAAATCATATCAAAGTTTGTAGTTTATATGATGTTGAAAAGTATGCTTTTACGGGCACAAGTATTATAAACTCATTAAAAAGTCAAATGGTTGAATATGGTTCATTTGATTATCCATTAGTAAGAGCTACTAATACCAAGTTAAGAAATACAGATGTTAAGATATTTCGAAAATATGTAATTGACATGTATCATCAGATAATAAAAGAACTACAGGCCGCTAGGCTTCTAATGTAGCTAAAATGTTGAAGTATAAAAGAGAATATTAAATTATTTAAATGTATAATTATTACATTTTTTATTAAGGGTACACAGTTAGAATGATTACAATCAATATTGAAAATGTCAAAAAAGAATGGTATGATAAGAACATACAAGGCGACAAAGAGAATATTCATCTAGTGATGTTAGGAGCAAGTGAAGAAGAACTTGTGGAGTTATCCAAGAAAGATGAATTAGTAAAGGAGTTTGATCAGAAAATGTATATATTAAATAGTGATGGAACATTTATAAGGACAGTTTCTGAAGAAGAAGACAAAGAACGTCTTACGAATACTAGAATCTCTCTTGCTAAAGAAGAAGCAGCTGAAGAAGCTAAAGCCAAAGAAAAAATGGGAATTGCAAAATCAATGCTTGAAGAAAGTCCAGAACTTGGAATAGAAAAAATATCAAAAATTACAGGATTATCAATAACAGCAATTGAAAAGTTAAAAGAAGAAAATAGAAAATAAAAAATCTATTTTTTTTAATAAGTAAAAAAATTATTTTAAACATCAATTTAATCTTTACAAATGTTTCTTTTTGTGATAAAACAAAAACAGAAAAGAGATGGTTAAAATGAAATGCTGAAAAAAAATAAAGTTAAAGTTTTAAAATAGAAACAAATGATTAAGGAGAGATGGATTATGAATCAAGATAAAATGCAATTAGTAAACAAACTATTTAACAATGAAACAATTAGAACAGTGTGGGATAAGGAGAAAGAAAAGTACTTTATTAGTGTTGTTGACATTGTAGGGGTCGTATCGGAAAGTAAAGATGGTAGAAAATATTGGAACAAATTAAAACAACGTCTCAAAGATGAAGGAAATGAAACGGTGACAAATTGTCACCAGTTGAAACTTAAGGCTAGTGATGGTAAATATCGATTAACTGATGTAGTAGATATAGAAGGAATGTTTAGAATTATTGAATCCATTCCTTCAAAAAATGCAGAACCTATAAAACAATGGCTAGCAAAACTAGGAAGTGAAAGAATTGATGAAACATTTGATCCTTCTATAGCAGCCCAAAGAGCAATAGACTTATATAGAACTAAGGGCTATGATGAAAAATGGATATTAAAACGAATGAAGAGTATTCAGGATAGGAGACAACTTACAGATGTATGGAAAGATGGTGGAATCACTGAATCCAAAGAATATGCAATTTTAACAAATGAAATATATAAAGAATGGTCAGGTATGACCGCCAAGGAGTATAAATCATTTAAAGGGCTTAGGAAAGAATCGCTAAGAGATAATATGTCTGATGTTGAAGTAGCCTTAGCTGATTTAGGTGAAATAGCAACAAGAGAAATTGCTAAAAAGAAAAATCCGAAAGGTTTAAACGAAAATATTGAAGTAGCAAGACGTGGAGGAAAGATTGCAGGGAATGCAAGAAAAGATTTAGAAAATGAACTTGGTGAAAGTGTAGTTACTAGTAGTAATGCACTAAACTATGAGTATGCTGACGTAAAAGAAATTGAAATGAAATAAGGAAATAGGGAATGATAAATCTATTTCTTTTTTTGCATTTAAATTATATTAAACATCAATTTAATCTTTACAAATGTTTCTTTTTGTGATAAAAAAGTAATAGAAAGAGATGGTTAAAATGAATAATTTAAATGAGATAATGAAGTTAGAAATTCCTAAATTAACTTTTGATTCGTTACGTAAAAGAAAAAAAATAAAACAACAAGATTTAAAACTTTTAAAAGAACTGATTCAAATTGAGATTGTTAAATATTTGGAGGTTTTAAAATTATCGAATAAAAAAATATATAAATTAAAAAAATATTCTTGTAAAAGTTTAGAAGATGCAGAGAATAGCGCAATTAAATTTAGAAATGAAATAAATGTTTCCCAAAAACTTCCTATTTCTAATTTAATTTTTCTTTTAGAAAAAAAGGGAATAGCTATTATTCAAATAAAAAATATGGAAAATAGATTTAAAGGTATAGAATCATTTAGTGAAGTAGTGGAAGGAATTCCATTTATTGTTTTAATAAATAAAACATTAGATGGAAGAAAGCAAAAACTTACTCTTGCCCATGAATTAGGACACTTAATACTTAATATTGAAAACAAAGAATTAAATCAAGAAGAACTTTGCCAGCGTTTTGCAAATGCATTGCTAATGCCTAGAAGAGCAATGATAAACGAATTCGGAGATTACAGAGCCAATCTAAATTTTCGTGAAATTGAAGCATTCAAAAAAGAATTTCAAATAAATTACTATGCTATTATCATTCGTTTAAGAGAACTTCAAATAACACCTATCTTTTCAGTAGGTCATTTATTAGTGCATTTACATTTAAATAAAGAAAAATATGATGATAGTGTAATACCATTAGAAGAACCATATCAATTCCGTAAAATGGTTTATAAATTAGAAGCATATGGAGAGATTGAAAGAGAGAAAGCTTGTGAGTTTTTAAAAGTATCAAAAGAACATTTTAGTGATAGTATTCAATATTATTTATACTAAAAAATATGAGGTGAAAAAGGTGAGAAAAAGAAATGTGATTAATTTAATAAGATATCATGTAGAAGGTTCAGATGAATCATTTAGAAGTGAAGCTTATATGATTGCTAAAGATTTTGAATTAAATGGAGATGCTGAGCTATCTCAATATATTTTAGCTTTATTATCAGATGAAAATACTTTTGTGCCTCAAAGAGAAGATTTAAAATTGACATTTTATCAAAAAGTAGAACCTTCTAATAATTTACTACCTTTGCCGGAAGAAATTAAAAACGATGTTATTGGTATTATTAATGCAATTCATAAAAAATGTGGTGTCAATAAATTTTTATTTGAAGGGGCTCCAGGAACTGGAAAAACAGAAACAGCCAAACATTTAGCAAGAATTTTAGATAGAGTTTTGTACACAGTTCGATTTGATTCTATTATTGACAGTAAACTTGGACAAACTTTAAAAAATATATCTGCATTATTTGAAGAATTAAAAACACTCCCTCATCCTGAAAAAATTATTGTTTTATTTGATGAAATAGATGCTTTAGCATTAGATAGAATCAATGATAATGATTTAAGAGAAATGGGAAGAGCGACTTCCATGTTTTTGAAAGAATTAGAAAATTCATTATTAGATAGTATTTTATTTATTGCGACAACGAATATGTATCAAAAGTTAGATAAAGCATTGATTCGAAGATTTGATAAAGTGATTCATTTTAATCGTTATTCAGAAGAAGATTTAATAGAAATTGCAGATCTCTTATTAAAAGATTTTTCTAAAAATAATGAAATAGAACAAAATCAAAGATTATTTCATAAAATTTTAAAACTTTTAAATCCTATTCCATATCCAGGAGAATTAAAAAATATTATAAAGTCATCCATTGCTTTTAGTAATTCCAATAACAAATCAGATTATTTAAGAATTCTTTTTCAGACTATTCATCCTGAATATAAGAATTTAGATTTAAAAAAATTACAAGAGATGGGTTTTACCGTTCGCGATATAGAAATTTTAACTGGTACTTCAAAAAGAACTAATTTAGAAATAGAAAATAGATGGTTATAACGAATAAAGCAAAAAAGTTCAAAAGAAGAAAGGAAAGTATATGTTAACAAAATTTTCTGTTTTAGGTTTTAAAGGATTTTCAAAGAAAGTAACTTTGAATTTATTAAATACAAATGATTATCAATATAATAAAAATTTAATTCAAAATAAAATAGTAAAAAATAGCATACTATTTGGTAAGAATGCATCAGGTAAATCTAATTTAGGATTTGCTATTTTTGATATTGTTTTAACTTTAACTAACAAATATCAAAATGTAGGAAAATATTATCAAAATTATTTGAATTTAGAAATTAAACGTGATTATGCAGAATTTGAATATACTTTTCAATTTGATGACATGATGATCGAATACATATATTATAAAAAAGATTATGATACTGTCCCTGTGTATGAGAAATTGATTGTTAATCATGAAACAGTTTTAGAATATCATTTTCAAGATTTAGAACATTTATTTATTAAAATAGAAGATACAGAATCTTTAAATTGGGAATATTTTGATAATATGTCTATGATTAATTATTTAGCAAGTAGACTTCCTAAAATAAAAAATCATCCTATTCATTTACTTATGGATTTTGTAAATTCTATGTTATGGATTAAAAAAGATGAATCTATTGGAATTAAATATCACAACAATGAATTAAATGATATTATTTTAAGAAAGAATAAATTAAAAAATTTTGAAACTTTCTTAAAAAATAATCATATCAATTATCATTTAGAAGATATGAATTTAGGTAATCATCATATAATAGGAATAAGATTTAAAGATGCAGTTGTGCCTTTTTTTACTTTGATTTCTACAGGAACGAATGATTTATGGTTATTTTACAGTTGGAGGATTTGGCTAGAACAAGCAAATGTAAAGTTTTTGTTTATCGATGAGTTTGATGTTAACTATCATTTTGATTTAGCAGAAAGTGTTGTAAAAGAATTAAACTCTACTCCAAATTTACAGACTATTTTATCAACCCATAATACTTATCTTATGAGTAATAAAATAACACGACCTGATTGCACATTTATTGTAAGTCCTAAAAGAGTCGTATCTCTTTCTAATGCAACAAATAAAGAACTTCAAGAAGCCCATAATATTGAAAAATTATATAGGGGAGGACATTTTGAAAATTAAAGGGGGGAAAGTAAACCTTGCATGGTTATTTTTTCTGTTGTGTTTCCTAAAAATCTATGCTAATCTAACTATCAAAAGAAAGAAGTTGGTAGTAAGATGAAACATGAAATAATTAAAGAACTTTTTTATGATCAATTAAAAACATTTGAATATGTTTTTACAGAACAGTCCGAAAAAATTTTTAAAAATGGTAAAAAGTTAATTCATCCAGCAGAATTTGGACATTATAGGGAAAAATGTACAAAACATCTTCTTGAGTTCATTATTGATGACAATAAGGCTGTTGGAGATGGATTTATAGTAAATCCAAAAAACGAAATAAGTACACAATGTGATATAGTAGTTTATGATAAAAATACTCCTAAATTTATTAAAGATAACTTTTTACAATTTTTTCCATCAGAATGTGTTTTTGCAGTAGGCGAAATAAAATCTGGATTAACGAAAAGTGAATTTAAAGTCGCATTAAGAAAATTATCAAATATAAAAAAGATGTGTCAAACTGAAGATTCGAAAGCTAGGATAAAAGAATACAATTCTATTTTTAGTTTTTTGATTTGTAAAAATGTTCAATTTGATTTAAGAAAAGTTGATTTTGATGATATTTATAAAGGGATTGATAATTCTTTTAGGCATAATTTCATTTTAATATTAAAAAAGGGATGTTACACATATCAAATGGTAGAAGAAGATTTTAAAAATAATACTTTTTTAGATAAAGAAACAATAGATAGCTTTACAAGTATCAAAACATATTGCTATCCAACCTTTACAGTAAAAATAAATGATATAGAAACTCAAAGGTTTAATGTATCTAGTTTATTGTTAACTTTAGAGCATGATTCGGCAGATTTAATAGCACTATTTATAAGACATTTAATAACCGCAATAGAACTTCATAAAGAAACGCATTTTAATGTTACAAGTTATTATCATGAAGATTTTAAGAATTATTATTTAGAAATTAAAGATTAAATTTATTATGTAATATGCAATGTTAATGGTGCACCGTTAATGTTAAAAAGAAATTTGCAAAAGCAAAATAAGTATGCTACAATAAAGCCACAAAGGAGATAATATTTATGATAAATGAGATTCAGTTTGTTCTTTTCTTTGCTAATGAAACTATGTACAAATTATCGAAAATGGGATTTTTAATAAAAGAAAAATTTCCAGAAATAGGGGAGGCAATAATTTTACCAATCAATATAGAGGCATCTCAAGAAAATAATCAGCCTTTTATAATTTTTAATCAAAATCCTAATTTACAAATTTTAGCAAATTTTAATAATATAAGGATTACTGTTAAAAATTCATTTATTATACGATTAGAGGAAATAGTATTTACTATTTTAAAGTTATTTTTAGAAGAAGATGTCGCACTTGTTAGAGTGGGATATGTTCCATCTTTAATGTTTGACGCAAATAAAAAAAATGATTTTAAAACAAGTTGTATGAATTCTAATATATTTATGGATACTATTGATTTTCAATTTTCTTGGCTTAAAAAATTAAAATTTGATAATATTAATATTAATTGTTGGGAAAGGAGTATAAGTGATTCCGATAATTTTGATGGTTTATTAAAAATGTATGATTTTAATACTTGTATGAATCAAGATATAATCATTGATAAAAAATTTATTAAAAGTTTTCTTTCTTTTTGTAATCGTTATATTGATCAAGAAAATTAAATTTATGAAAGTGAGGAAGTTATGATAAATATAAATACAACTGTTTCTACTCCTTATATAGAAAATATTAAACAAGAAAATAGATTAAATGATTTTATTAAAAAATTTATTTTTAAAAGTAATAAAATGATAAGAAATGATAATAATAATATAATAGGAGAAAATTATATTATGGAAAAATCAGAATATCAAAAATCATTTATAGAATTATATGATGTGGATCAAGACAAAATGGTGAGACTTTCAAAATCAATAGAATTTGTTATAAGTTCAGATGAAGATGGATTTTACTATTCTAATGAAGAATATAATGTGTATGTTTATGGCAAAACTCAAAATGATGCAGAAAACAATTTACTATGTGAATTGAAATTCCAATATCATAGTTATGTTTTTGAAAACGATTGTGATTTGGATACCAATGCTCAAAAATTAAAATATAAATTGCTGTCTTTATTTGAACAAAATGCCAAGAACTAAAAAGGATGTGAAACGAATCCTTTTAAAGAAAGGATTTTCTGAGGTTCCTGGAGACCATGAATATTTTTACATATATAGAAATGGAAAAAAGACAGCAATTAATACTAAAATTAGTCGTGGTTCTCAAAAAGATATACCAGATGGACTTTTAAAAACGATGATGAAACAAATCAGGTTAGAAAAAGATGATTTTGAAAGATATATGAATTGTACAATGAGTTGTGAAGAGTATATAAAGTATTTATTAGATAATAAATATATTGAAGAATAGATTTTTTTAAGAATTGTTACTTTTTGGTAACAGTTTTTTAGTTAAAAATAATAAATTAAAACGATTACTTTAAAAGCAAAAAAATATTGATATACTAACGGTGTACCGTTAATATTGTTATTGCTTTTTATTTTAAACAATGATATTCTAAAAAAGATAAAAGTTATTTTTTATCAAAAATGATTTATTTCATTTGCAAGCGTAAGTAAAGCTAATCTGAATGGTTAGCTTTTACTTTTTCTTGAATTTTTTTGCTTTTAATGAGAAAGAAACAAGAAAAAATGGAATAAGTTTCTATGTTATTCCTAATTTTTAAAGTTAAGAATCTAAAAATAATTAAAAGAGGTGATATATAATTTTGGACGACATCATTCGACAAGTTTCGACATACCCCCCCTTGTTGTAGAATAGCTCACTCGAGGGGGGGAAAATGATCCTTATGGCAAAAAAAGACGCTTATTTAACTGCTAAAATTGATCGAATCTTTAAAACCGTTTTTGTAAATCCTGATAATACGAAATTTATGAATGCGCGTGCTTAGGAAGTTTTAGAACAAGAAGTGAAAGTCTTAAAGTTTTATCCAACGGAACTTCCTGTTCGTAATAAAAAAGAAAGAGTGAAAGTTTTAGATGTCTTACTTAAAACAAAAGATGGAAAATATACTCATGTGGAAGTAAATACATCTTTTGGTGAAGCCACAAGAGTTCGTAACCTTTGTTTCTTTAATTCTTATTATTCAGAGAAAGTAAAAAGAGGAAATAAATATGATACCAAGAGCGAATTTGTACACATAATATAGACTTCAATTTTATTAGAGAAGAAAAAGGAGAGCAAAAAAAAGTTTATCAACTTTTAAATCCGAAAACATTAAAACCATATGTAAAAAATTATAAAATTATAACCATCAATCTTGCAACAATTAAAAAAGAGTGTTATCATAAGAACATACAAGGCGAGAAAGAGAATATCCATTTAGTGATGTTAAGTGCAAATGAAAAAGAATTAATGGAATTATCTAAACAAGATGAACTAGTAAAGGAGTTTGATGAGAAAATGTTTGTATTAAATAGTGATAATACATTTACAAGAACAATATCTGAAGAAAGAGATCAAGAGTTACTTATGAATGCAAGAATTGAGATTGCCCAAGAAAAAGCTGCTAAGAAACGTAACATTGAAATAGCTAAGTCTATGTTAGAGGAAACTCCAGAACTTGGAATAGACAAAATTTCTAAAGTTACAGGTGTAACAAAAGGAAAAATTAGAAAGTTACAAAAAAAGTTAAATCAAAATTAATGAAAATGGGATAGAACATATAATGAACATGGCTAGTGATGTTAGGAGCAAGTGAAGAAGAACTTGTGGAGTTATCGAAGAAAGATGAATTAGTAAAGGAGTTTGATCAGAAAATGTATATATTAAATAGTGATGGAACATTTATAAGGACAGTTTCTGAAGAGGAAGACAAAGAGCGTCTTACGAATACTAGAATCTCTCTTGCTAAAGAAGAAGCAGTTGAAGAAGAAAGAATGGAAATTGCAAAAGCAATGTTAGGAAAATCTGATATAAGTTATATATCTGAAGTCACAGGATTATCAATAACAGCAATTGAAAAGTTAAAAGAAGAAAATAGAAAATAAAAAAATTCTATTTCTTTTTTTTTGATTTGGAATCGTTAATTCATAAAAAACTAATTTTTTAAATCAAAATTTTATTAACAATTGTTAACGGTACACCGTTAATTTATAATTGTATTTTATTTTAATTAGTGATATTCTGAAGATGATAAAGGATGAATGAAATATAGAAGATCATGTGTATGGGTTAACTTAATTACTTTATCAGATAGAAGGGAGGAAGAAGTCTTATGAATAGTTATATTATAACCTTTAAATTTTCAGATACTAAAGATTGTAACTGTAAAAAAGAAGCAATTGATTATGTAGAGTCATTCCAATACAATACAAAGTTATTTGATAATACATATCAAGTATTTAGTAACCAAGATTTACCAGAAATATTTGGAGCTATATCTGAAAAATTAAGTCCTGATGATAAAATGATTATTGCACACTCTATTTCTTTTAGAGGTAAAAATATTCCAAATATTTAATGTAGAGTTGTAAGAAAAAAGAAAGGAGAAAGAATAATGAATAGTTATATTGTTACATTTCAATTTGCTAATAATGATTGTAATGGTAAGAAAGATGCTATTGATTATGTAGAATCATTTCAATACAATACAAAATTATTTGATAATACATATCAAGTATTTAGTACTCAAGATTTACCAGAAATATTTGGAGCGATGTCTCAAAAATTAAGTCCTGATGACAAAATGATTATTACACAAGTTACAGTTTGGCGTGGTAAAAATACTCCAAATATTTAAAAATTTATTTCATTTGCAAGCGTAAGTAAAGCTAATCCAAGAGGGTTAGCTTTTACTAATAATGATTAATTATTGCTATTGCAATCATCTTGCAATTATGTTAAGATTTAATTGTTTTGTGATGAAGGAGAGTAAATATGAAAAGTAATTTAAAAAAAAGTTATTATATACAAAAATTAAAAGAAAATATGAATATAATCATTATAAGTTTTCTAATGGCTTTGTTTTGCACATTTATTACATATCCAGGAGTATGGTATTCAGATTCGTACACACGTGTTTCTTTTGCGGATACAATTCTGGATTGCATGAGAAAATTTTTCATGGGGCAGAGAAATTCAATAGTAGCTAGTAGTTGGCTAACTGTAATACCTTCGTTTTATATGGCAATTTGTAAATTTTTAACTGGAAATATAGCAACATATACATTTTTGCAAGCTACACTATTTTTCTTGGCAACTTTTTTGTTAATAAAAAGACTTGCAAAGCATTATAAAAAAATTCAGTATGTCTTTTGGGGATTAAATCCATTAATATTTTGTGTATCAATTTACTATGAAGCTTCAGTTTTGTGCGTGGCTAGTATAATTTTTTATGTTTTATTGCTTGATAAGATAAATATAAAAAAACAAAAACTTGATAATGTTATAGAATTTATTTTACTAGTATTTTTTTCGTTTACAATTTTCGGGTATCGAGCCAATGCTTTTACAATAATACCTGTTTTAGTATTTTATGTATTAAAAATGAAAATGAATAAAACAAAAAAAATAGCTAGCATAGCATCTTTGATATTAGGTTTTATCTTAGTTCCAATTTTTTCGTGGATTCTAAATATAACAACTTTATCAAGCGTATCTGCAGGATTTGTATGGGAAGTTGTAAGCACTATTCAAGAAATGGATGAAACGACTCAAAAAGAATACATAGAGTATCTTGATGATGTTTGGGGAGAATCGGCTACTAAGATTGCTATAGAAAAATCTTCGTATCAATCAGTTGTACCTTTGTTAAACACAAAAATAACATTCTCTAATATTTCTAATAAGGGAAATTTTCAAATTATTTTGTCAAAATATTTAAATCTTATTTTTAAAGAAACAAAATTTTTTTTGATAGCAAAGCAAAAGTTTATAGGATATAATTTAGGAATTATTCAGCCTCTTAGATATGTTGAGTATGATTATGATCGATATAATATAATGGAAAAATATAATTTTAATGATGGCAAAAGACGGCATCAATTTGTTGATTTATATGAAAAAGTGGTAAAAGCATTTTCGCTTATCACATTAAGACCATGGGTAACATTTTTATTATCTTTGATTTTAATTTTGATAAAATGGTTTAAGAACGATGAAAACAGAAAAAAATATTTGTTAATATTTATGTTATCATTATTTTATTATGGGTCATACTTAATTAATACTCAATCTTTTGAAATAAGGTACTTTTATCCTTCTCTTTATTTATGTATGATTATTGATTTATCAATTGTTATTGATTTAATTTATCCATTATTACAAAATGGGATATACAGATTAAAAGCAAAAATAATTAAAACAAAAGTCATAAAGAAATGCAATCATTCAAATTCACTAAAAAACGATTTTGTGCATAAACATTATAAAAAATATAATAGAAAAGCATAATGCTGATATAATTATTACTATGAAAACATTCAGCCAATTCTAGTTTAACTTTTTTTAATTTTCTAACGTACAATATTTGTGACATTTTGTGCAATTAAAATAGAAGTGTGATATGTTATTCCAATTTGCCATCAAAATTTCAGGAACCGATGATGTGATGATAAGGCAGAGGCTCAGCAAACAAATAGCAAGCTACCGTCTGCCTAAGGCAAAACTAAGTTTTTCAAACCAATCCAACTCAATTTTTGGAAAGAAATGAAAAATCTATGAGTAAACCAAAAATTAATCATCAAATACGCAAAAAAAAACATGGCGTATCAATTTTTTTGTGTTTACAACATGTATCCGTCGTTAGACTGTCATGACTCTGTCACCTTTTGTTTGACAAAACTATATATATTACATATATATTGTAAATTTGTGAAATTTAGAGTTGAAGTCATATTGAATAAATGTTAAAATGTTATCAGACCTAAGAGGTATGGGGTGAATTTTTATATGGAAAGTGAAGAGTTAGTTATGACAACAAACTATGTTCATCATAGAAAAAGATATTTTTATTTTGGTTGCAAAAGAGTGTTTGATATACTATGTAGTATAATTGGTTTAATTGCTTTAGTGCCTATTATAATTGGAGTTAAGATTGCCTATGTTTGTACGGGTGATTTTCATTCAATTTTTTATAGACAAACAAGATTAGGAAAACATGGAAAGAAAATAAGAATCTTTAAATTAAGAACTATGGTACCTAATGCAGATGAAATACTTAAAAATTGGTTAAATCATAATCCTGAGAAAAGGGCAGAATATTTAAGAGATAGAAAAATAGAAAATGATCCAAGAATTACAAAAATTGGGAATTTCTTAAGAAAATCATCTTTAGATGAGTTTCCTCAATTTATTAATATTTTTATTGGGGATATGTCTTTGATTGGACCAAGACCCGTAGTGCCTGATGAAGTCAAAAAATATAAAAAGAATAAAGATAAATTTTTAAGTGTAAGACCAGGACTTACTGGATACTGGGCAAGTAATGGAAGAAGTAATATTTCTTATGACGAAAGAATAAAAATGGAACTCTATTATGTTGACCATTGTGGATTTTTGCTAGATTTACAAATAATTTTTGATACTATATTTGCTGTAATAAAGAAAGATGGTGCGAAGTAATGAAAAAGTTATTTGTTGTTTTTCTAGTATCTTTTTTATGTGTAGGATGTGGTAAAAAAGAGGAACCAGTAATAGAAGAAAATGAACAAAAAGAAGAAAATCCTATTGTAGAAACAGTTGATATTATCGATATATACTCTAAAACTAGACCTTATGCTGTAGTAGTTAATAATTCACCAGCTGCAGTAAAAGTACAAACGGGTTTACAACAAGCATACATGGTTTATGAAATTCCGGTAGAAGGTGGAATTACACGATTACTTGCATTTTATAAAGATATCAATGATCTAATGATTGGAACAATAAGAAGTGCTAGACATAATTTCTTAGATTACGCTTTTGAGCAAGATGCAATATTCGTTTGTTATGGTTGGAGTCATTATGCACAAGATGATATGAATTCTACAGGTATAAATTATATTAATGGAGTTGTACATGCAAAACCATTTTGGAGAAACAATCCAGAAAATTTAGCCACTGAACATACTGCTTATACAAGCATTGGTAATATAAGAGAATTTGCTACAAGTCGTAGTTTTGCTGGCACAACAGAAAAAGGATTAGTTTTAAACTATGATCCAAATGATGTGAGTTTGATTAAAGAAGAACAAAGTCAAGTAGCTAATAAAATATATATTCCTTCAAGTAATACATTAAATACAACCTATGAATATGATGAAGTTAACAAAGTTTATAAAAGGTTTGTCAATGGAAGTGCTAACATTGACCATGAAACAAAAGAACAATTTACTACAAAAAATATTATTGTTCAAAAAATTAATACAAAAATGGCCAGTGATAATTATTATTGGGATTTAGAAACTGTAGGAAGTGGAAATGGCTATTTCATTACGAATGGTTATGCTGTACCAATTAAATGGAGTAAAAAGACTAGAACAGATAAAACGATTTATACTTATTTAGATGGAAGTGAAGTGAAACTAAGTGATGGAAACACTTATATTCAACTTCAATCCAATAATCAAAATGTGACAATTGAGTAGGTGGATTATGAAAACAGAATTTCATGTACATACTAGGTTTTCACATGACAGTATTCTTACAGCATTATTTATAGGCATTATGTGCAAATTGCGAAATATAAAATGTTTAGTAATTACAGACCATAATGAAGTTAAAGGAGCTCAGAAGTTTCAAAAAAAATTTAAAAAGTATGGAATAAGTATAATTGTTGGAGAAGAGATTTTTACAAAAGAAGGAGAAATCATTGGACTTTTTTTAAAAAATAAGATTGAACCAAATTTAAGTGCTAAAGAAACTATTAAACAAATAAAAAAGCAAGGAGGATTAGTATATATTCCTCATCCTTATGAACCTTATAGATATAAGACTGTTTTGCAGGAAAAATGTATTAAAGATAATAAAGAAGCAATTGATTTGATTGAAATTCATAATGGCAGGAATAGAGATAAAGAAATATCAAAACGTCAGGAAGAAATTGCAAAAAAGTATAATTTGAGAGGCATTATTGGCGGAGATTCACATACTTTTTTTGAACTTGGAAGAAATTCTATATTTCTTGAAGATATTTCAAAAGAAAAAATATTAAAGGCTATAGAACAAGGAAAAGTAATTTCTAAAAAATATGCGCATCCATTAGCACATTTTTGGACAAAAATAGCTAAACTTTTAAAAATGATAGGAAAAGGTGATATAAATGGAATATGTAGAGCTATCAATAGAAAATGTAAAAGAAAAAAGTAAAGAACTATATAATCAAATTATTCAAAATTATGATTATGATTTGGTAATATTTGTAGCAAAAGGAGCTTACCTAATAGGTAAAGAACTATCAAAATTAAATAATGTTCCTTTATTAGAGATTCAAGCATCAAGAAAAGGTAATAAATTAAAAAAAATTTTAAAACCTTTATTAAAATTAATTCCAAAAAAATTAAATGTTTATTTAAGAAAAAAAGAAATGAATTCTTCCTTTCATGAAAATAATCCAGAAAGAATGATTTTAATTGATGAAAAAAAATATGGAAAACACAAACGTGCCAAAAAAATTCTTCTTGTCGATGATTCTGTAGATTCAGGAAATACAATTGCACAAGCAAAAGAAAAGATAAAAACATTTTTTCCAAAATCAAGATTAAAGATAGCAGTTTTTAATTACTTTGAAAAGTCTGAAGGGATAATTAAAGTAGATTATTCATTATATACAAACACAATGATAAATGGACCATGGTCTAATGATTCAAAATATCATACAGAAATTTTAAAAGAATATGAAAAATGGCAAAAGGAGGTATAGAGAATATGAAAGTATCAGTTGCAATGGCAACTTACAATGGTGAAAAATATATTGCACAGCAAATAGATTCTATACTAAATAATTTAAGAAAAAATGATGAACTGATAATTTCAGATGATGGTTCTACCGATGATACAGTAAAAATCATCAAAAAATTTATTTCTAAAGATAGAAGAGTTAAATATGTAGAAGGACCTAAAAAAGGCGTTAAATTAAATTTTGATAATGCCATTCGAAATTGTACAGGAGATTATATTTTCCTATCAGACCAAGACGATGTTTGGATGCCAAATAAAGTGAGTACAGTTTTAAAAACATTTCAAGACAATGATTGTTCATTAGTAGTACATAATGCAAAAATGGTAGATGCAAGCTTAGAAGATATTGGGATGACTTTATACGAGTTTAGAAATTCTGGTGCTGGTATTTTAAAAAATATTATTAAAAATTCTTATGTAGGGTGTTGCATGGCTTTTGATGCAAAATTGAAAGATAAAATTTTACCAATTCCAGGTAATATTGAAATGCATGACCAATGGATTGGAATTTTATGTGAAAAATATGGAAAATCTATATTTATTAATAATTTTTTGATACAATATAGAAGACATGGAAATAATGTTTCTCGATTGACACATTATCCTATTGGAAAAATGATAAAAAATAGATATTTGTTTGTTAAGGAATATTTTAAAAGAAAGAAGATGGTATAAATGCAAACAAGGATTTTAACTTTTTTAAAAAAACATTGTGATAATTTTTATTTATATTTAATCACATTTATATTAATAATATCTTGTGGAAGTGTTTACGATGGACTAAGAACGCCTAATTTATTTATTTCCGAAATTTTCTTGCTAATAATGTTCTTACATTTTGTGTGGAAAATAAAAAATAAGCAACTCGTTTTATTTAAAAAAATTATATTTATTTTAAGTTCCATAGTAATCATAGTTACTATTTACACAATATTTCATTTACTATTAAAAAATATAAGCATTACGAATGGATTAACATTTTTTTTGAAATTTGCAGTTATGCTTCCTTTAATTATTATAAATTTTTATGATTTTATTAATGAAAAAAACATAAAAAAATTTTTTGATATTTTTTCAAAGATTACAATAGTCATATCTATTATATCACTATTTTTTTATGTATTTGGTAGTGTTTTTCATTGGCTTCTTCCAACTAATTATGTTTATATAAAGCATACTAATTTTAAAATTTCGTCTTACTTTAATCTTTATTTTGAATCACAATGGTCACCTATTTTTGGAAAATATCGTATAAGAAATTGCGGAATTTTTGCAGAAGCTTCCATGTTTTCTTTTCCTTTACTAATATCTTTTGCATATGAATTTCTTCTAAAAGATAAAATTAACTATAAAAATATTATAATATTAGTTTTAACAATTATCAGTACCTTTTCAACAATAGGAATAGTTTTAATGTCTTTTATAATAATATTTTATTGTATGAAAAAATATATAACTAAAAATAGGCTATTTCTAAAAGAAAAAAAGAAATTTATTTATGTCATAATTTTTGCAGCACTACTTTTAATGATTGTTGCAATATACGATAAAATAAAGGTTCCTTCTTTTTCATTAAGAGTGGATGATATGGCTGCTACTTTAAAAGCATTTGCTACTAATCCTATCTTTGGCGTTGGATATCAAAATAAAAATATAGTTAAAAATTTTATGGCTCCAGGAAGAATATCATATGGGCAAAGCATGGGATTATTTAATTTGATTGCAGAAGGAGGCATCTTAATAACATTTATTTATTTATTTCCAGTTTTTTCATTAATACGAAAATTAATTTTTTATAAAAAATACGATAAACTAATGTTTTTAACAATTTTACTAATTGAGTTTACAATAGTAATTGTAAATTATTCTATAATGATTATATTTTTTGTAGCAATAGCATGGATAATATATTTAAAAGATAAATTAAAGATGAAGAAAGGATTGCAAAGATGAAAATTTATATTATCACTCATAAGGATTATAATTTTCCAAAAAACCCATTATATATACCTTTACAAGTTGGCACAGATTTAAATAAAAAGATAAAATCTGCTAAAGAGTTTGACAATACAGAGAATAATATTTCTAGTAAAAATCCCAATTTTTGTGAACTAACCGGATTATATTGGATTTGGAAAAATAGTGACGCATCTATAATTGGTTTCGTTCATTATAGAAGATATTTTTTTGAAAAAGAATTATTAGGATTTAAAAAACTTCTATCTGAAAAATATGTCATTAAATGTTTAAAAAATAATGATATAATTCTTCCTAAAAAAAATATTATACTTAAGTATAACTTAAAAGAGCAATACTATAAAATACATAATAAAAATGATTTAGATTTGTGTTATACTATTATTCAAAACAAATATCCAGAATATATTGATGATTTTAATAAAGTATTCGATAAGCATGAATTTTATGCATATAATATGTTTGTTTGCAAGAAAGAAATTCTAGACAAATATTGTACGTGGTTATTTGATATTTTATTTGATTTAGAGAAAAAAGTGGATCTATCTTCTTATGATGACTATAATAAAAGAATTTTTGGATTTGTTTCAGAGCGACTTTTTAATGTTTGGATATTACATAATAATTTGAGATGTAAGGAGTTGCCAGTATATCAAACGGATATCAGTTTTTGTAAACAGAAAATAACAAATTTTGCCAAAACAACAGTAAAAATTTTTTTGAAATAGAGAGGAATTAAATGAAAAAAGTATTATTAATGGCAACTGATAGTAATATTTCAGGGGCGTCCTTAAGCATGATTTATTTAATAAAAAAATTAAAAGATAAGAATATAGATACATATACAATTATACCAAATCATGGAGATTTGGAAGAAATTCTAAAAAATGAAGAAATAAAATATCAAGTAATTAAAACGTATTCTTGGATTATACCTAAAAATTCTAAAACTTTAAAACAATGTATTAACTATTGTAAATTTACAGTTAAATATATATTAAATAAAGCTAGCATTAAAAAAATTAGAAAATATATTAAAAAAAATGAAATTGATTTAGTACACATAAATTCATTATATTCGTATGTGGGAGCAATAGCAGCAATACAAGAGCAAAAAAAAATAATATGGCATATTAGAGAATTCTTAGAAGAAGACCAAAATAATAAATTTGCAGTCAAAAAATATGCTATAAATTTAATTTCAAAATCCGATAAAATTATATGTATATCTAAGTCAATATATAATAAATTTTCTAAAATATTTCCAAAAGACAAAATGTCTATCATTTATAACGGAATAGATATTGAAAAATTTAAACCACACACAAAAAAAATATTAAAAAATAAAATCAAAAAATTTATTTTAGTAGGCACGATTCAAGAAGGTAAAGGGCAAAAAGATTTAGTGTTAGCAGTTGATAAATTAGTAAAAGAAAATATTAACGAATTTCAAGTGTATTTTATGGGAATGAAAGAGGAAAATTATTTTTCAGAAATAGAACAATTAATTATGGAAAAACATTTAGAATCATATATTCATTATATTGGTATGAGTAAAGATGTTAAAAGTCATATGTTAGAGGCAGACATCTCATTTGTTTGTTCTAAAAATGAAGCTTTTGGAAGAGTGACTATAGAATCAATGCTTTGCGGATGTTTAGTAATAGGAGCAAACACTGCTGGTACAAGAGAATTAATAATTGATGGTAAAACAGGATTACTATATCAGCAAGGTAATTTTGAAGATTTAGCTCAAGTAATCAAATATGCTTTAGAAAACAGTGATAAGGCAAACTTAATTGCTAAAGAAGCTTCAAAGTATGCTTCTCACAAATATAATGCATCATTAAATGCAGATAATATATATAAATTATATCAGTCTATATTATAGAATAGAATAGGAGGTAAATTATATGCGAACTAAAAATTCAATTCGGAATGTGATAGCCGCATTAATAGGACAATTTGTAAGTGTTATTGTTGCGCTAATAGCTAGAAATTTATTTTTAAAAGTATTAACTTCTGAATATTTAGGATTAGATGGACTTTTTTCTAATATTATAGCAATTTTATCTCTAATTGAACTTGGGGTTGGACCTGCAATGACATTCAGTTTGTATAAGCCGTTAGCAGAGAATAATAAAAATAAAATAAAATCATTAATACAACTATACCAAAAATTATATTTTCTTATTGGCTTTGGAATGCTAATATTAGGAATTGGGGCTATTCCTTTTTTAGAATTTTTTATCAATGAAATGCCAAATATTAATAATATTTATTTAATATATATTATTTTTGTGATTAACACAGTATTACCTTATTTTTTTACATATAAAACATCATTATTGATTACAGATCAAAAACAATATATTTATTATATTTATCATTATTCAGTTTATGTATTATATAATATAATGCAAATAATTATATTGTTTTTAACTAAAAATTATATTCTTTATTTATTGATGCAAACATTAGGTATATTATTGCAAAATATTATTTTATACATAAAAGTAAATAGAATGTACCCATATTTAAAAGAACATAATGTGGAAAAATTAGATAAGAAAACAGAAAAAGTAATAACTAAAAATGTTAAAGCAATGTTTATGCATAAGGTTGGTTCTGTTTTAATAAATGCCACAGATAATATTATAATATCACGCTATGTAGGGTTAATTGCAGTCGGGTTATATTCAAATTATTATTTAATTACAAATAATTTAAAAAAAATTATTTCTCAATTTTTTGATTCTGTTATCTCTAGTGTAGGAAATTTAGCAGTAAAAGAAAATATGGAAAAAGTTGTAAATATCTTTGAAAAAGTATTTTTCTTTAATTATTATATATATACACTGACAAGTATTTGTTTACTAGTATTATTTAATGATTTTATATTTATTTGGGTCGGACAAGAATACTTATTTTCTGTAGATATTGTACTGATTATTGTGATTAATTACTACTTATCAGGTATGAGAAAAAGTGTATTAACATTTAAGGATGCTATGGGATTATACTGGTATGATAGATACAAACCACTATTAGAAGGAACTATTAATATTGTGATATCCATAATACTTTCTAAATATTTTGGGGTATTTGGAGTATTTTTAGGTACTGCAATTAGTAATATTACGACTAATATTTGGATAGAGCCATTAGTTTTATATAAACACGGCTTTAATAAAAAAGTAAATACTTATTTTAAGCAATATTTTGTTTATCTGTTCAGTAGTAGTGTTATTTGTATGGTTATAGCAATTATAAGTAATTTAATATTTACTAAAATAACATTATTGATATTTATATTTAAAATGCTTTTTGTATTTATAATAACAAATGCCATTTTAATTTTAACTAATTTACGGAATAATAATTTTATTTATTTTAAAAATTTAGTGATTCAAATTATACATAAATTAAACAAAAAAATATAAAAAATTATTTATTTTTCGCAAATTTGTTGAACATATTTTTGATAAATGATAAAATTAATTAGATGAGAGGTGTAAAATTATTTATAATGAAAAAAGTAGCGTTTTTTATGGCAAGTCCATTTACTTATGGGGGAGAGCAAAGAGTAGTGAGTGTAGTAGCTAATTTATTAACGAGCCAAAATTATGATGTCAGTATCATTTGCTCTGAAAACACAAAAATTGATCTATCATTATATGACTTAAATAAAAATGTAAAAATACATTTTTTGCCTGAATGTGTTAATTTTACAGAAAAGGTTTGTCGAAAATTGAAGCGAAAAATTTTAGATATGAATGCCCGAATTGGAATATTATCTTGTTTTCCAAAATTAAATGAAAAAATGTATTCTTTATCTTCTTATAAAAAAAGACTGATTAATCATATAAACGAGGAAAAATATGATTATATAATAGGTGTTGCAAGTTACTATAGTATAGTAGCCGCGAGTATTGCAAAATTTATTAATACGAAAGTTATTGGTTGGCAACATAATAATTATTATGCTTATTTTGAAACAAAAGGCAGAAGATTTTATAATGAAAAAAGAATGTTTTATAATTTATGTTCAAACTTTAATTCATATGTAGTTCTAATGAATTTAGACAAAGAAAATATTGAAAAAAGATACCCTATTAAATGTACACATATATTTAATCCGGGAAGTTTTCGAGAAAACGGAATGTGTGATATTGATAAACATATTTTTTTATCATATGGAAGATTTAGTAAAATTAAAGGATACGATATGTTAATTGAAGCTTATAAAAAATATAAAGAAATGGGAGGAACTTGGAAGTTAGATGTTGTAGGAGAAGGAGAAGAAAGAGAAAATATTATATTAGCAATTAAAGAAAAAAAATTAGAAAATGATATTATTATTCATGAATTTACAGAAAATATTCAAGAATATTTAGAAAAATCAAGTGCATTATTAGTTTCTTCACGTTGGGAAGGATGCAGCATGACTTTTAACGAAGCTTTACAATTTGGACTTCCTATTATTGCATTCGATATAAATAATTTTATTGAAGTAACAAAAGGATATGAATCTGCAATATTAGTTCCACAGTTTGATATAGAAAAATTTGCAAAAGAAATGTTAAAATTGGAACGTGATAGAGCATTAAGGTGCCATATGAGTGAAGAAGCCCATAAAAATACAGTGGTCTTTAACGACAAAAAAATTCTAAAACAATGGAAAAAAATTTTGAAATAATTTTTATAGTGATGAAAGGAAAAGTAATATGTATTTAAAAAGAATATATCATAAACTACTAATGATTTTACCCAAGTCATTAGCTCACAAAATATTGTATTATAGATTAACAGGGAAAAAATTAAATCTATCTAACCCTATAACATTGGAAGAAAAAATACATTATTTAATAATACATAAATATAATGAAGAATATGGGCTTTTAACAGATAAATATATGGTTAGGGAGTTTATTAAAAGCAAAGGATATGAGAAACTTCTACCTAAAATTTATGGAGTATATGACAATGCAAATGATATTTGTTTCGATAAGTTGCCGAATGCATTTGTTTTAAAAACTAATCATGGAAGTGGGAAAGTTTATATTTGTAAAAACAAAAAAAATTTTGATATAGAAACTTGTAAGTACGAGTTAAATGAATCATTGAAAAAAAATTTTGCAGAGCAATATTTGGAATATCATTATTCTTATATTAAGCCAAGAATAATATGTGAAGAGTATTTAAATGATGGTCAAAATGAAATGCCTTTAGATTATAAATTTTATTGCTTTGATGGAAAAGTGGAATGTATTTTATTATGTTCAGAACGTGAAAAAAAAGTAAGATTGGATTATTATGATTTAGATTGGAAATATTTAAATTATGCAAAAGAAGAATATCGAAGTAACAAAAAACATAATAAGCCTAAAAACTTGAAAAATATGATAACAATAGCTGCTAATTTATCTAAAGGATTTGATTTTGTAAGAGTGGATTTATATGAAATTAATGGAAAAATATACTTTGGAGAATTAACATTTTCTCCATCAGCTGGAATCTTATACAAGCATACAGAAGCAGCAATAAAATATTTAGGAAGTAAATTAACAATAACAAAATGAAAGAAGGAATTTAAAATGAAAATTGCAGTAGCCGGAACAGGTTATGTTGGTTTATCTCTAGCAACATTACTAAGTCAAAATAATGAAGTAGTTGCTTTAGATATTATCGAGGAAAAAGTAAATATGATTAATAATCGTATTTCACCAATTAAAGATGAGCAAATCGAAAAGTTTTTTAAAGAAAAGGAATTAAATTTGACAGCAACATTAAATTATAAAGAAGCGTTTAAAGATGCTAATTTTGTAGTAATTAGTACACCAACAAATTATGATGATGAAAAAAACTATTTTGATACATCAAGTGTAGAAGACATTATTAAAAAAGTTGTTAATATGGGAGTGTCTACAACTATTGTTGTAAAATCTACTATTCCCGTAGGATTTATTGAATCTATGAAAAAGAAATACCAAATAGATAATATTTTCTTTAGTCCAGAATTTTTAAGAGAAGGTAAGGCTCTTTATGATAACTTATATCCTTCTAGAATAATCATTGGGACAAAAGAAGAATCAGGAAAAATATTTGCAAATCTTTTAAAAAATGCATCTTTAAAAGAGGACGTATCAGTTTTATATATGAATAGTACGGAAGCAGAAGCAGTAAAATTATTTGCTAATACCTATTTGGCACTTCGAGTAGCATATTTTAATGAATTAGATACATATGCAGAATTAAAAGGATTGAATACCAAAGATATTATAGATGGTGTCTGTTTAGATCCAAGAATTGGAAATCATTATAATAATCCATCTTTTGGATATGGCGGTTATTGTCTTCCAAAAGATACAAAACAATTACTAGCTAATTATGAGAATGTTCCAAATAATATGATAGAAGCTATAGTAAAATCTAATGATACAAGAAAAGAACATATTACGAATATGATTTTAAAAAGAAATCCAAAAGTTGTTGGCATTTATCGATTAACTATGAAAACTAATTCGGATAACTTCAGATCAAGTGCTATACAAGGGATTATAGACAAACTAAAAAAAGAAAATCTTATAATAAATATATATGAACCAACATTAAAAGAAACAAGCTTTCATGGTTGCAGTGTAATAAATGATTTAGCAAAATTTAAAAATCAAAGTGATGTCATTGTAGCAAATCGTATAGATAATAATTTGAAAGATATACCTGAAAAAATATATACTAGAGATATATTTTCTAGAGATTAAAAAGTAACTATTTAGTGAACAATTTTTGAATATTTTTGACAGAGTTTAGGACCAGCGCTTGAGCACGTAAATCCTTCCAGGATTATAGAAATAATTTATTGTCGCAAGAGAATATAAATCATATTATTAAATTAAGAAGCTTAATATCTATTTTGTTAGATTTAATTTTAAAAAAATGTTGATGGTATAAAAAATATTAATGTTGTATATTTTATAGTCAATAATGAAGATTCATAAAAAGGAAGAAGGAGTGAGTATGGAAAAAATGTTAGTTGGGTATACTGGATTTGTTGGATCTAATTTATGTGAACAAACAAAGTTTGAAGGATTATATGCTTCTCATAATATTACGGAAGCTTATGGAAAGTGTCCTGAACTTTTAGTATATTCTGGAGTACCAGCTCAAAAATTTTTAGCAAATAAAGATCCCGATGCAGATTTTGAAATTATAAAAGGAGCCATTCAAAATATTGAAAAGATTAATCCAAAAAGAATTGTTTTAATATCTACTATTGATGTGTTTGATAATCCAAATGAAAAAAATGAAGATTCAAGTTTTGAGACGAGTAAAGAAGCTTATGGAAAAAACAGAAGATATTTAGAAGAATGGGTGATGAATCATTTTGAAGATTATTTAATTGTAAGACTTCCTGGACTTTATGGAAAAAATATTAAGAAAAACTTTATTTATGATTTAATTCATTATATTCCAAGTTTATTAAAAGAAGAAAAGTATTTAGAACTCTATCAAAAAGAAAATAAGCTTTCTTCATACTATGAAAAACAAGAGAATGGTTTTTATAAATGTAAAGAATTAGAAGGAAATGAAAGAGAAGAATTAAAGCAAATTTTCCAATCTTTAAATTTTTCAGCTCTTAATTTTACAGATAGTCGCGGAAGTTTTCAATTTTATAATTTAAAACATTTATGGGAACATATTACATTTGCTTTAGAAAATCATATTCCTATTTTACATTTAGCAACAGAACCTGTTACTATTTCTGAAATTTATGAATCTATTTATGGAGAACCTTTTCAAAATGAGATTGCCAATAAAATTCCAAATTACAATTATAAAACGAAATATGATACGATGTTAAATGGACAAAATGGATATATTTATTCTAAAGAATATGTATTAGAAGATTTGAAAGAATTTGTGAAAGAAGAAGAAAGAAGATTGGTGAGAAAATGAAAGTTTCCATTTCCAATATAGCATGGGATATCATGTATGATGAAGAAATGCTAAAATTTTTACAAGAAAATAATTTTGATTTAGAAATTGCTCCAACTAAAATTGTTCCTGAAGCTCCTTATCAAAATCTAGAGAAAGCAAAAGAATATAAAGATAAATTAGATCAAAAAAATATTCAAGTTTCTTCTATGCAATCCATTTGGTTTGGAAAGACGGAAAATATTTTTGAATCCGAAGAAAATCGTCGAATTCTTATTGAATATACGAAAGAAGCTATTGATTTTGCAGTCGTCATGGGATGTAAAAATTTAGTATTTGGAAGTCCAAAGAATCGTAATATGAATGATAAAGATATTGATGAACCAATTGCCATTTCGTTTTTTCAAGAAATTGGAAAGTATGCTTTAGAAAAAGATGTTATTATAGCTATTGAACCAAATCCAACTATATATAATACTAATTTTTTAAATACGACTATGGAAGCTATTGAATTTGTGAAAAAAGTCAATATGCCAAGTATAAAAATAAATTATGATTTAGGTACTGTGATTCAAAATGAAGAAGATATCAATTTATTAAGTGACAATATTTCTTTTATTCATCACATTCATATCAGTGAACCAAATTTAGTTCCTATAGAAAAAAGAGAAATACATAAGAAATTAACAGAATTATTAAAACAATTAAACTATCCTTATTATCTTTCTATAGAAATGAAACAAACAGATTTAGAAACAATCAAAAAAGTAATGCAATATGTCAAAGAGTTAGTAGGTGAAGAAGATGGAATATAAAAATATTGAGGGAGTTCCAAATTTTGTAAGTAAAGAATATCAAAAGAAAAGTAAAAAATATTGTTTATGTATTCCTATTATCAATGAGGGAGAAAGAATTCAAAAAGAATTAAAAAGAGCTCAAAAGGCTCATGTTTCTGATTATGTAGACATTATTATATGTGATGCAGATTCTACAGATGGTTGTACGGATGATAAACTACTAAAATCTTTAGATGTAAATACATTACTGGTTAAAAAAGATAGTGGAAAACAAGGAGCTCAACTTCGTATGGGATTTTGGTGGGCTTTAAATCGTGGATATGAAGGAGTTATTACTGTAGATGGAAATAACAAAGATAGTATTGAAGACGTTCCAAAATTTGTCGAAAAATTAGAAGAAGGATATGATTTTGTTCAAGGCTCTCGTTTTATTAAAGGAGGAGAGGCAATAAATACCCCACCTTTAAGATATTTTTCAGTTCGTTTTATTCATGCTCCGATTATTTCTCTTACTGCTCATAAATGGTATACAGATACAACTAATGCATATCGAGCATACTCTAAAAAATATTTAGAAGATGAAAATGTAAAACCTTTAAGAGATATTTTTATGACTTATGAATTACTTGCTTATTTATCTGTCAAAGCAGATCAATTAAAAATGAAAACTTGTGAAATACCAGTTAAAAGAGAATATCCTAGTGAAGGAAAAACTCCTACAAAGATAAGTCCTTGGAAAGGAAATTCAGAATTATTAAAAATTTTATTTCAAAATTTAATGCATAAATATGACGTGAAAGAGGAACCAAAACTAGAAAGAAAGAAGTGAAAATATGTACGATAAAATTATTATAGGAGCTGGAATTTATGGATTATATGCTGCTCTCTATTGTGGTAAAAAAGGAGAAAGTATCTTAGTAATTGAAAAAGAAAGTGAAGCATTTATGAGAGCAACCTATATAAATCAAGCTAGAGTTCATATGGGTTATCATTATCCTAGAAGTTTTTCTACTGCGATTAAATCTGCCGGCTATTTTGAAAGATTCAATAAAGATTATGATTTTGCCATTCTCTCTAGTTTTGACCAAGTATATGCGACAAGTAAAAATTTTTCATGGACAAATGGAAAGCAATTTCAAAAGTTTTGTGAGAATGCCAATATAAAATGTGATGAAGTCGCAACGTCAAAATATTTTAAAGAAGATATGTGTGATGGAGCTTTTTTAACAAAAGAATATACTTATGATGCTCAAATATTAAAAGAATACTTTTTGAAAGAAATTAAAAAATATAAAAATGTAACCATTCAATTTAATGAAGAAATCACGGATATCAAAAAAGAAGAAAGTGTATATTCGATTAAAACCAATACAGGGACTTATCAAAGTGGTTATGTATTAAATGCTACTTATGGAAGTGTCAATCAAATTTTAGAGATGCTTGGTTATGAAAAATTTAAAATAAAATATGAATTATGTGAAATTATATTATGTACAGTTTCGGAAGAGTTTAAAAATGTGGGAATTACTGTCATGGATGGACCTTTCTTTTCTATCATGCCATTTGGAAAAACAGGATATCATTCTTTAACATCAGTGACTTTTACTCCTCATAAAACTTCTTATGAGAGTTTGCCAACCTTTGATTGTCAAAAAGAAGTAAATTCTAAATTCTGTTCTCCAAAACAACTTGGAAATTGTAATAACTGTAAAGCAAAGCCAGAAAGTGCTTGGCCTTATATGTCGAATTTAGCTAAGAAATATTTAAAAGACGAATTTGGATTTCAATATGTTGGCTCCTTATATTCCATGAAACCAATTTTACTTGCTAGTGAAATTGATGATTCAAGACCAACAGTCATTAAGAAGTTTAGTGAGAATCCTACTTTTATTAGTGTGTTATCGGGTAAGATTAATACTGTTTATGATTTAGATGAGGTGTTATAAATGAAAGAAAAAAATTTTATATCTGCTGTGATTTATATACGAAATGATGAAAAAAATATTTTGAAGTTTGCAGATATCTTAAATCAGTCATTACAAGATCATTTTTTAAAGTATGAACTAATTTTTGTGAATGATTGTTCTACAGATAAATCTTCTGAGGTTATCCGAGAGTGGTCAAAAAACGTTAAGGGGGGGGGGTAACTGTAGCGTCATAAATATGAGTTTCTATCAAGGAAAAGAACTCTCTATGAGTGCTGGAGTGGACTTAGCCATTGGCGATTTTGTATATGAATTTGATACAATCAATTTAGATTATTCTTCCAAATTAATCTTTGATATTTATGTAAAATCATTAGAAGGATACGATATTGTAAGTGCAAGTCCAAAAGGAAAAAGAAAATTATCTTCAAAACTATTTTACAAAATATTTAATCATTTTTCCTATTCTCAAAATAAAATTGATACAGAAACTTTTAGAATTTTATCAAGAAGAGCTATTAATCGAATGAATTCGTTAAATAAAACTGTTCCATATCGTAAAGCAATTGAAGCAAGCTGTGGACTTTCTAAAGAAACGATTTATTATGATATTACGATAGAATATAAAGCAAGGATGGATAAAAATTTAAGAAAAGAAAGAGAGAAAAATGCTTTTGATGCTTTAATTTTATTTACCGATGTAAGTTATAAAGCATCTATTGTTCTTACAATTTTGATGTTTCTTTTTGCAATTTTTGTATTTATTTATACTTTAATGGTATTCTTTACTGGAAAGCCAGTAGAAGGTTGGACAACGACAATGTTATTCTTATCCTTTGGCTTTTCTGGAATCTTTCTTATCTTTGCCATTATTATTAAGTATTTAACAATTATTTTAAATTTAATTTTCAAACGTACAAACTACTTAGTTGAATCTATTACAAAGCTAAATTAAGAGGCACACATGATAGAGTCTTTAAGAAAAAATAAAAAAGGAATCTTTTTAATGATTTTGTCCTCTTTCTGTGTATGTTTAGGACAGTTATTTTGGAAATTATCTATTAATCACAATTTGTTTTATTTACTGTTAGGTTTTGGATTATATGGATTTGGTGCTCTTTTAATGTTATATGCATATAAGTTTGGAAAATTATCTGTTTTACAACCTATTTTAAGTGTCAATTATATCTTTACTATATTGTTTGCTTGTCTCATTTTACATGAGACTATTCTTTGGCAAGATATTGTGGGTATTTTCATTATTATGATTGGTGTATTTTTAATAGGAGGTGGAGATAATGATTAAATATTATATTTTACTTGTTATTATGACCTTACTAGGTGCAATAGCTTCATTATTTTTAAAAAAAGCATCTTCTAGTAAAAGCATTCTTGATTTAATAAAAAATAAAAATATTTATATTGGAGGATTCTTATATTTATCTTCAGCTATATTAAATATTTACTTACTTAAATTTTTGGATTATTCTGTTGTGCTTCCTATGACATCCATTACTTATATATGGACAATGATTTTATCTTATTTCATTTTAAAAGAAAAAATATCCAAGAAGAAAATCATAGGGGTCATTTCTATTATTATTGGAGTAGTGTGTATTGCAATATAAATTTAAGTAAAAAAATGAGATAGTTCATCATAGCAAAACTATCTCTTATTTTTTACATGAAATGCCCAAAAAATGGGTATTTTTCTAAAAGTGGGTGAAAAAGGGTGTAAAAGCTGTTGAAATCCTATTTAATTAAAAGTTTCACAATTTAAAGTAGCTTGAAAGAGATAATAAATCATGATATACTCAAGATGGTAGTGATGGAGTTGAGTGTATGAATATAAATCAAAAGATAAGGAAAAAATTTGGGATACCATTTCTTGTATTTTCTAGTATTACATTACTATTTATTTTGTTGTTATTTTTGTTTTTACATAAATTAAATATCATTCCTTTCATTTATATGTTTTGTTTTTTTTCTATATTACTTTTATTATGGGTAGGGAATTGTCTTTTATTAAATCATAAGAAAAAACAAATTCAATATGTTGGCTATGTATTATCTATAGTATTTGTACTTCTCAGTGTTTTTGTTATTTATTATGCGGATAAGACGAATGGATTTTTAAATAAGTTATTTGGAACAGGAACAGGGATGTATACGAATACTTATTATGTTGTTACATTAAATCAAAAATATAATGATATTCATGAAATAAATGGTCAAAAAATTGGATTTTATGATTATATTCCAAATATTGATCAAGTATTTGACACTTTAAATAAAACGATACAAACAGAAAATATTAAGTATAATGATTTTACATCTTCTTTTCAAGGCTTAGGAAGTGAAGAAGTATCTGCCGTTATTGTTGAGAAATCTTTATATTTGTTTTTCTTAGAGTATCATACGGATTTTACTCCAGAATCATATGAAATTCTTTACACCTTTGATGTTACTGTAAAAGAACAAACGGATGAGGTGAATCCTAATGCTGATTCTTTTAATGTATACATTGGGGGTACTGATTTTACAGGAATGTACACTGACTTTAACTTGATTCTTACAATGAATAAAAAAACTCATAAAATATTACTTACAAGTACTCCGAGAGATTATTATATTGAATTAGCTGGAAAAAATGGAGCAAAAGATATTCTTGGATATGCCGGTGTTTGGGGAATTCAAACATCCATTCAATCTTTAGAAAAATTATATGGTATCAATATCGATTACTATATCAAGGTTAATACTCAAAGCTTAGTAGGACTTGTGGATACTTTAGGTGGAGTAGAATTTTGTTCTGACCGTTCTTACACGACTACTCATTCTTTAGTTATAGGAACATACAATGATAATTTAGGAAAAAAGTTATATGTAACAGCAGGTTGTCGAAATTATTCTGGAATTGAAATTTTAACAATTGCTAGAGAAAGAAAAGCTTTCCCAGGAGGAGATAGTCAAAGACAAAAGAATTGCCAACAAATTATGATTAACATTATGGAAAAAGTTATTAAAGAAGGAAATTTAGTAAATTTCTTTAGTATTTTAGAAGCTATGAGTGATTTATATACTACAAATATTTCTAAAAAATTAGTCACAGACTTAGTTCGAGATACAATTCAGAGACCTAATTGGCAATACGAACAGCAATCTGTGACTGGAAATGATTCAAAAGGGAGAGTTCATTTAACAAACTTTGTTGACTATGTTATGATTCCTGATATAAATACTGTAACAAGTGCAGTTTCTAAAATAAACCAAATTTTGAATGAAAGTTAAGATTTATATAATTATATAGTAAGTGTAAAAGAAAAAAATGAAGTTTTTGTATTAAGTATGTTACCTTTTATTGTGTTAGATTATAATATGAGTAAAACTATGGAAATACTTAAGCTAAAATTAAAAAAAATTTTATGATTATAGATGTAGAAGAAATATCATAGGTAACTGTGTAAAATAAAACTTTTTTCCCAAATAAGCAAAAAGTATGTTATACTGTAAAAGGTAGTGGAAAGAGGTAAACTTAATATGGCAAAAAAACGAACAAGCAGAAAGAAGAATATAAATTTAGTTACACGAATAATATGGGGATTATCTATTATTATGATGGTTATTTTAGGATATTTCATTTTTAAAGCAAATGTCTTACCTTTGAAATACTTTATATTAATAGTGATTATCCTTGTTTTATTTTTAGCAATTCATGGCTTAATTGTAATGAAGAAAAGTATAAAGTCTTGGATCAAAATGACTGTAAGTGTTATAGGTGTTTTATTTATTGCATTAGAAATTTTTGCAGTCTTTAAAATTAATGATGTCTTATCTTTTCTAGATAAGATCCAAGCAAGATATGAAGTCAATATTTATAATATTGTTGTGAATGCAAATTCTCCTTATCAATCTTTAGAAGATGTAAAAGATAAAACCATTCAAACTGTCAAAGATTTTGAAGATTTAGACTTATTTGAAAAAAATGTTCATGAAAAATTAAATGGAGCCATTGAATATCAAGAAAACATTGTAGAATTATTAACACAAATAAAAACAGACACAGAAATGGTTTTAGTCGTAAATTCAGGAAATTATGATGCTATGATTGAGAATGACAAAGACTTTGAAAAGGAAGTTCGGGTTCTTGATACGATTGAAATTAAAATTAAGATAGAGCAAGAAGATAAAAATTTAAATGTTACGAAAGATCCATTTGTTGTTTATTTAAGTGGAATTGATACAAGAAGTAATTATTTACCATCAAGAAGTTTAAGTGATGTCAACATTATTCTTGCGATTAATCCAGTCAAGAAAAAAATATTAATGATTCATATTCCAAGAGATTATTATGTACAGATTCATGGAACTACGGGACTTCGCGATAAACTAACTCATGCAGGAACCATTGGTGGAATTGAAGCATCAATGAGTACTATTGAAGATTTACTTGAAATTGAAATTCCTTATTATGTGAGAGTAAACTTTAATGCAGTAGTAAAACTTGTGGATGCCATAGGCGGAATTAATATTTATTCTGACGTTAATTATACATTTAATTGTTGGACAGATAACGGATGTACATTCTATCCTGGATATAATTCTGTAGGTGGTAGATGTGCTCTCGCTTTTGCAAGAGAACGACATGCTTATGATTCTGGAGATCGTCATCGTGGCGAAAACCAAGAACAAGTCATGCAACTTATTATCAATAAAGTTTCAAGTTCTTCTACATTAATTGCCAATTATAACCAAATTTTAAATGCATTAGAAGGAACTTTTGAAACAAGTTTATCATCAGAAGAAATTACCAATTTAGTAAAGATGCAAATCAATGATATGGCATCATGGACAATGGAAACAGCAAATGTAGATGGAACGGGAGCAAACTTACCTACGTATAGTTACCCTGGACAGAACTTATACGTTATGGAACCAAAAATGGAAACTGTCGAGTCCGCAATTCAAAAATTAAATGAAGTATTGGAAACTCCAGATGAATAGGAAAAAGATTCTTGCTTGGAGTTTTTTCCTTTTTTGGCTCCTACTTATTTTTTTCTTTTCTGCCCAGAGTGGGGAAGACAGTTCTCAATTATCCGGTGGTCTCTTAGAGTTTTTAGAAAGTCTTACACATATTCCTCTTTCAAGTGAAATTTGCTCCTTCATGATCCGCAAACTTGCTCATTTTACGGAATATGGGGTTCTAGGATTTCTAACGATAAATTTATGGAAACAATATGGAAATATTAACCAAAAAAAACTTTTATTCATTCTTTTATTCTGTATATTTTATGCTTTAACAGATGAATTTCATCAAATTTTTATCTCAAATCGTTCTGGTAATTTTTGGGATGTAACCATTGATTCTTTAGGAAGTTTATTTGGAATAGTAAGTTTTTTGTTATTTTCACGTAAAAAGAATATAAACTAGTTATTATTTCCAAAATAAAGAATAATTATACCTAAATTGTGCATAATATTACTAGGTGATGGAAGTATGTGGTATATTTTTATAGGTTTATTTCTTATTTTACTCTTAGATATCACTTGTTGTGTGGTTGCATCAAAATCAAAGTAAGTCAAAAAAAAATGACTTCTTTTTTATTGCTTTTATACAAATGTTTTTGAATTCATAGAAAAATAATGGGTTTTATGATATAATAATTTTCGATAAAATGATGTGGGAAGAGGTATTTATGAACAGTAAAAAAGAAATTGAAAACAATATTGCAAACATGTCTAAAGAAAATTTAATTGATTTGATTTTTGATCTAAACAAAAAAGCAAATAGTAAAAGGTTTGGCTTGATTTGGGAAGATCAGCCAGAAGATATTGCCAATTTAATGGAAAAAAACATTCCATACTTAATTTTTGACAAGTCAAGAAGTATTATTAATAAATCAATTAATAATAATATTTTGGTGGAATCAGACAATTACCAATTTTTAAAAATATTAAAGCAAACACATACCAATTCTATTGATGTAATTTATATAGATCCACCTTATAATCGTGGTGGTGATTACTCATACAACGATAAAAAAGTAAATCCCGATGATGTATGGAAACATAGTAAATGGATTTCTTTCATGAATAAAAGATTAAAACTAGCAAAAGAATTATTAAAAGATGATGGTGTTATGTTTATAAGTATTGATGATGTTGAACATGCACCTTTAAGAATGTTATGTGATTCTATTTTTGGCTATGATCGAGTGGAATCTTATATTTGGTATCTAAATGATAAATCAGAAGGTTCTTTTGAAAAAACACCATCGAATACTGTTAGAATCGAACATGAATATATTATTGCTTGTTACAAATCAACACCTAAATTAGGAAAATACTCTGCAATTAGAACATTAACTTCAGAATGTTCTAATCCAGACAAAGATCCTCGAGGCCCTTGGTTTTCCGCGAATATTGCTAGAAATGGTATTAAATCTACTACAGGAAGTAAGTATTATACGATTATAACTCCTACTGGTAAAGAATATACTAGAAATTGGACTTTATCAAAGGAAGAATATGAAAAGAAACTTGCAAATAATGAAATATTTTTTAGCAAAAATGGTGATGGAGTTCCAAGAGAAAAAAAGTTTGTGAATGGGCCAAGTCTAAATGTTCAAAGCAGTGTTCTAACAGATGTTCATACTTCTATTACTGGTAAAAATCAATTAAAAGAAGTTTTAGAATTAAATAAAGAAGATACTACATTTCCATTTCCGAAACCTACAGATTTAATTAAAAGATTAATAACAATCGCGTGTCCTAGAAATGATGCAATCATATTAGATTTTTTTGCAGGATCTGGTACGACTGGCCAAGCAGTCATGGAATTAAATAAAATGGACAATGGAAGTAGAAGATTCTTTTTATGTACGAACAATGAAGTGGATGAAGATGTAGAAATAGATTATCTTATACGAAAAGGACTTTTGCCAAAGATGCCTCTATCTAAAAAGTCAAAAGAATATAAAGATTTTATGAATTCTTATTACGCATTGAAAGATTCAGAAGATTATAAACAATTAAAAAAGGAAGAAGAATATCAACAGTTAGGTATTTGTCGCAATATCACATATAAAAGATTATCAAATTTTATAAATGGGTACAAGTCTAACGGAAACCAAAGAACAGAGTTATATAGAACAAAAATCACTTTAAAAGATATAAAAAACAATTTTAAAGATATTATATCTTCTATGGAAACAGTATTCGTGGAAAATAGTAATAAATATGATGAATTAAAAAAAATTTTTAAAAATAATGATATTATTATTGAAGGAATAACGAAAGAAAATAAAAAAATAGATGGTGTCGATGAAAATTTACTCTATTATCATGTAGGTCTTATTGAAAAAGAAGATGATGAAATGGATACGAAAGACAAAGTAATGAAAGAAATAAATTCGTATATCATGTTAAAAGAAGATGTAAATAAAATAACTCATTATGAAAAATTTTATACTATTTCTTCTGATGATAAATATATATTCATTTATCCTGAAATTGTTGCAAAAACAAAGGATATTGATAAGATAAAATCAATGATTACTAAGGCCCATACTTATAAAATTTATGTTCGTTCGGAAAATATGAATGATGCAAATATTGTGAATTTAGGTTTAGAAATTGGCAGGATTCCAGAAGATTTTATGAAAGGAATTAACTAATGATGAAAAAGTTTGAATTTCAAGAAAAAGCAATAAACGAATTATTAAGATATACAATAAATAATATGGATGAACAACATATTGATATTACTTTTTCTGCGCCTGTAGGTAGTGGAAAAACAATGATGTTAGGGAAATACATGAATACTTTAATAACAAGACTGAAATCTTTAGATTCTAATAGTGATATTGTCTTTTTCTGGATTAGTCCAGGAAGAGGAAAATTAGATGAACAAAGTATGAAAAAGATCTCTAATATGTCAACAGATATCAATTGTTTGCTGTTAAAAGATATCTTAGTAAATCAAGAATTAAAAAGTAATGATGCCGTTTTTACCGATTGGCAAAAATTAAATAGTGATAATAATATTGCCTGGAGAAATGGAGATTTCAATGGCTTAGATTTTATTCTTAATAATCGAGTTTCTAAACTGATTTTAATTATTGATGAAGCCCATGATACTTCTACAACTGAAATATCACAAAATATTATTGATAAAATAGATCCTTTTTTGACAATTTATGTAACTGCAACCCCTAAAGATATTATAGGTAAACATATTAATGTTGAAATAGATGATGTGATTGCAGAGGGATTAATTAAGTCAATTGTAGATATCAACGATGATTTAAAAATAGAAAAAAATTCTTTATTTGTTGATAATTTAATTAAAAAGGCAATAGAAAAAAGAAATCATTTGCAAGAATTATATAAATCAAATGGTAGTGAAATTATACCTCTATGTCTTATACAAATTGAAAACGATTCTTCTTATGATAAAGATAAATCATCATCCATTGATAACTGTGAGAAAATAAAAAATAAATTATTAGCCTTTGGGATTGAAGAAGATAAAATAGCAATATGGTTAGCCTCTAATAAATCAGAAAATTTAAAAGATATTGTCAATAATGATGTAGAATTTCTAATTTTTAAACAAGCCGTTGCAACTGGTTGGGATTGTCCTAGATCTCAAATATTAATACGATTAAGAGAAACATCAAGTATAATATTTGATATTCAAACAATTGGTAGAATTATGAGAATGCCTCAATTACATCATTACACAGAACAAGAATTAAATAAAGCATATATTTATACTGATGACGAAAATTTTAAATACAATATTACAGTAGATGAAAAATTAAAAAGTAAGATTCGTTCTGAGTTAAATATGTCTATCATAAAAGATGAGTTTGTAGCTGAAAAAAAAGCTATGAATTTAGTATCAGAAAAAATGGCAATTCAATATTCTGGATTAATTGATGGGGAAACATTATATGAATTATTATATAAAGTCATCACGCCAGAAATAAAAAAATTAAATAAAAATGTAAAAATAACGAGAAATATATTAGATGGTGATATTGATTCAGAAAAATTTTATAATAATGAATTTGAAATGGAAGCCCAAAAACAAATTGATGTTTCTGAAAAAGATATATCAGAAAAATTTTATTATTATGTAAAAAAAATATATAACAAATTTAATATATCAAATTATTTATACTCAATTGCTGAAAGCTCAAAGATAAATAGAAAAGAGTTTAGAAAAATGTTTTTAGCAAATAAAGAACAATTATCTTTAATCATTCGTGATGCAATTGATAAATACGAAAATTCAAATTTAAAATTTAGAACGACTAGAATATACACCATTCCAGAAAGATCTTATTATAATAAATATATAGATAGTATGGATAATAATTATATTTATAATAAATTACCAGATTTTCAATTTCTATATGATAATGATATTATAAAAGAGCCAGAGTATTTATTTAGTAAGTATTTATTAAAAAATAAAAAAATAAAATGTTGGTTAAAAAATGGGGATATGGGGGAAGAATTTTTTTCTATCTTGTATAATGTAAAATCACAAGAAACGAAGATTACTGAAACATTGCCATTTTATCCAGATTATTTAATAATAACGCAAGAAAATGAATTATTTATTTTAGAAACAAAAGGATTTAGAGATATAGATCCTCATACAGAATTCAAATACAATGCGATATCAAATTATTTGAAAAAAAATAAAAAATGTTTTGAAAATTACAAAAAAGTAGTATTTTCCATTGTAAGATTCATTGATGAAATTCCTTATGTTTTAATAAATACAAATAAATATATTTCAAATTTATCTGATTCAAACCATTGGGTGAAATTAGATGATTTATTTTAGATAAATGAAATGGAGGATATGTTTATGGAAGCAAATGCGAAAGATTATTTAGGAAAAGAGGTAGTGGTTCAAATTGATAGACCACTTGGTACTAAACATCCTAAACATGGATTTATGTATATGTTAAATTATGGTTATATACCAAATACGATAAGTGGGGATGGAGAAGAATTAGATGCTTATTTAATAGGCGAATTTGATCCAGTGGAAGAAAGTCAAGGAAAAGTCATTGCAGTCATTCATAGAACAAATGATAATGATGATAAATTAGTCGTATCCAAAGACGGTAAAGATTACTCTGATGATGCCATTCGTGCTTTAACAGAATTTCAAGAACGTTATTTTCAGTCTGAGATTATTCGATAAGAATGATTCTAAAAAAAGAAACATAAAATGTACTAGGTGACTTTTATGTTTTTTTCTGATATTCATACAAGAATACGTTTTTTCTTTTTAATGTTTTTATGTATTTTAATTATTATTATGATAAGAGTCTTTTATATTCAAGTGTTTCAAAAAGTGTTAGCTACGAAACTTTCCACAACATCTTTAGTTTTAATACCAAACCAAATAAAAAATAAAGAAGAATCATGTCAGTAAAAAAACAAGTATTGAAAGAGTTCATCCAGAAGGAAGACAACTTTCTTATGAGATAGCATCTCAAATTAATGATTTAAGTTATGATGGAGTTTACTTAGTAAAAGAAAGTAAAAGATATTATCAATAATTGAAATATAATATATTTATAAGATGTCCATTTAATAGTTATACTAAAATTTGTAAGTTAGTTTTGTTTATGTTATACTTATTTTGTTAAAGGAGCATGGATATGTTAATTGATAAAATAAAAGAAGAGCTTATAGAACAGCGGAAATCAAAGTTTAAAGGAAATATTTATCATTATTCACAGGTGAATTTTGCATATAATTCTAATAAAATAGAAGGCGGACATCTCACAGAAGATGAAACAGAAGAAATTTTTGAAACAAATTCTTTTATACCAAAAAGTAATAATGCAATTCAGTTGGATGATTTAATGGAAATGAAAAATCATTTTCGACTCTTTGATTATTGTTTAGACATTATTGATGAACCATTAACTAAAGAAATCATGATTCAAATGAATATGATGTTAAAAAGAAATACGACAGATGAAGAAAATCCACGATATAATGTAGGTGGTTTTAAAGTGGTTCCCAATAAAATTGGTCTTGTCAATGTGATTCATACATCATCACCAAAAAATGTGGAAAAAGATTTAGATAAATTATTAAAGAAATATCACGAAATAGAAAAGGTAACGATTGAAGATATTATTGATTTCCATTATCGTTTTGAGTGTATTCATCCTTTTGGGGATGGGAATGGGAGAGTAGGTAGAATGATTATGTTTAAAGAATGTTTAAAAAATCATATCATGCCATTTATTGTTCTTGATAATGATAAACCTTATTATATGAGAGGACTTAAAAATTATAAAGAAGATAAAATGTTTTTAATAGATACGATAAAGCATGAACAAGACTTGTACGAAAGTGTTGCAAAGGAAATGCTTGATTTTGAATTAGGAGGATAAATCATATGAAATTTAAATGTTCAGATGAATTTTAGTTGTGCAAAGATCTGCTCAAGATGACTTTTTGCCTGGAGCATGGAAATTTTGAGAACTGATACTAGAAGCATTAAAAAGAGAAATCTTTGAAGAAATTGGAGTAAGCATAGTACTGAAAAAGCTAAGCTAGTGCATTTTTATGATAAAATAAAAGAAAACCACGAAAAATATCATTATATTGAATTAGATTTTTTAATTGATGTTCCGAATAAGGACTTAGATATAAGCTTGAGTTTTGAACATGACAATTATAAATGGATAAAAAAGGATTCTAACGTAATCGATGAATTTATAAAAAGCAAAATAGAAAAATTATAGGAATGATTTCGGGGAAAAATTGCTAAATTAGAAGAACCTGCTGAAAAAGTTTTGAATATAAGTGTGAATCGATAACTTATATTCCTGAAAATGAAACATAAAATGTACTAGGTGACTTTTATGTTTTTTTCTGATATTCATACAAGAATACGTTTTTTCTTTTTAATGGTTTTATGTATTTTGATAATTATTATGATACGAGTCTTTTATATTCAAGTGTTTCAATATGATAAGTTAAGTAGTTTAGCTGAATCTTTATGGAGTAGACAACTTCCGATTGGAGCAGACCGTGGAGAAATCTATGACCGAAACGGAAAAGTGTTAGCCACGAATTTAACAACCACATCTTTAGTTTTGATCCCTAACCAAATTAAAAATAAAGAAGAAGTGGCGAGGTCTTTAAGTGAAATATTAAACTCTGATTATGAGAGTATGCTTGCCCATGTCAGTAAAAAAACAAGTATTGAAAGAGTCCATCCAGAAGGAAGACAACTTTCTTATGATATTGCATCTCAAATTAATGATTTAGGTTATGACGGAGTTTACTTAGTAAAAGAAAGTAAAAGATATTATCCCTATGGCTCTTTACTTTCTCATGTTCTTGGTTATGTAGGAATTGATAACCAAGGTTTATCTGGGATAGAACTTACTTATGATGAGTATTTAACTGGAGAAAATGGTTCAATTAAGTATTTTTCTGATGGCAAAGGAAATCGTTTAGAATTATCCGAAGTATATGAAAAACCTCAAAATGGAATTAATATAACTCTTACAATAGATTTAGATTTACAACTGGCAGCCGAAAGAGAACTAGATAATGTCATGGCTAAATTTACTCCAGAACATGCGATGATTCTAGCAATGAACCCCAAAACAGGCGAAATTTATGCGATGGCAAGCAGGCCTAACTTTGACCCCAATCACTATCAAGATTATGACAATGAAACCATTAATCGAAATTTACCTATTTGGATGACTTACGAGCCCGGATCAACTTTCAAGATTATGACTCTTGCGAGTTCCTTAGAAGAAAAAACAGTGAATTTATTTGAAGATACTTTTTATGATTCAGGAAGCATCCATGTCGATGGGGCGACGATTCACTGTTGGAAAAGTGGAGGACATGGTGCCCAGACATACCTAAACGTAGTGGAGAATAGTTGTAACCCTGGTTTTGTCTCATTGGGTCAGAAACTCGGCACCGAAACACTTATGAAATATATTCATGAGTTTGGTTTTGGTGAAAAAACAGGAATTGATTTAAACGGAGAATCAAGTGGTATTCTATTTCGACCAGAGAAAATGGGACCTGTTGAACTTGCCACAACCAGTTTTGGCCAAGGTATTTCAGTGACACCAATCCAACAAGCAGCAGCCGTCTCGGCCGTCATTAATGGCGGAAATCTTTATACTCCTTACTTAGTAAAAGAAATGTTAGAACCTGAGACCAACTCTGTCATTTTTAGCGCAGAGCCAACCCTAAAAAGAAAAGTGATTAGTGAAGAATCCAGTAAACTTGCAAGATATGCCTTAGAAAGTGTTGTTGCAAATGGAAGTGGACGAAATGCCTACATTGAAAACTACCGTGTTGGTGGAAAAACCGGAACTGCCCAAAAAGTAGAAGCCGGGCATTATATGGTAGGAAATTATATCTTGTCTTTCATGGGATTCATGCCAGCCAATGACCCAGAGATTGTGGTTTATGTGGCAATTGATCACCCCATTGGAGCGATTCAGTATGGTGGCCAAACGGCAGCCCCTGTTGCAAAGTCCATTTTAGAAACAGCCATCAGTGTATTAAAGCTAGAACCAACCACCGAAGGAATGGAAAAAGAATACAACTGGATGGATACCAAATACTATCGAATTCCGAGTGTCATTGGGATGAGTGTGGAAGAAGCTAAAAAAAGTTTAAAAGGATACACCCTAGAATTTTCAGGAAGTGGAGAGACAATTATTTATCAAAGTCCAAGTGAAAATCAATTTGTAAAAGAAGGCGGAAGTGTCAAGCTCATGTTAGGATAATGTATAAATATGTAAAAAAATGAATAAAAAGGTAGAAAAGAGACCTTGTTTTCTAGTATAATACTTATGAGGTAGGTGGAACTATGCTTATTTTAGCAAAAACAGCTCTTGCAATGATGTTAGGTTTTATCTTTGCAATTGTTTGTGGATTAATTTTTATTCCCATGTTAAAAAAAATCAATGTAAGACAACACGTGAGTCATTTAATTGGTGAAAATCATTTAAAAAAAGAAGGAACTCCAACCATGGGTGGAATTATTTTTATCATTCCAGTGGTGATTACTTTATTTTTACTGTATATTAGAGGAAGCATTACATTCAATCATAATTTAATTATTGTTTTGTTTGTCTTTTTAGCTTATGCCTTCTTAGGATTTATTGATGACTGGTTAAAGGTTCGTTATAATAACAATCAAGGCCTTCGTATTGCAACAAAATTTTTAATTCAAATGGTCATTGCGTTAATTTTCTTCTATATCTTTATGCAAAATGGAGGAAAACCAGAGCTTGAAATTACTTCTTTAGGAATTTTAATTCCAATGGGATGGACTTTTGGTTTATTTATATTATTTTTACTCGTTGGTTCTAGTAACGCGGTCAACATTACCGATGGACTTGACGGCCTTTGTGGAGGCCTAAGTGTCATTGCCTTTGTTGCATTTGGTATTATTACTTGGAATACAACTTGGATGGAAGGATACCAAGAAGTGGCTATCTTCTGTTTTGTGTTAGTCGGTGCTTTACTTGGGTTCTTACTCTTTAATTCGCATCCAGCAAAAGTCTTCATGGGAGACTTAGGAAGCTTATCTTTAGGTGCTGCGATGGCAACTGTCGCGATTATTACAAGACATGAATTATCTCTTGCTTTAATTGGTGGAGTCTTTGTGGTCGAAACATTATCAAGTTTAATTCAAATTATTGCCATTCGTAAATTCCATAAAAAAGTCTTTAAAATGGCACCTTTACATCACCACTTTGAACAAATAGGTTGGAAAGAAACCGATATTGTAAAAGCATTCTATGTCGTTGGTTTATTACTTGCCATGGCCGCGATTACTTATGGAGTGTGGTTATAATGAATTTAGAACGGTTTATCGAAGCTCAAGAAAGAGATTATGAAAGTGCTTTAGAAGAAATGAAAAATGGCAAGAAAGAAACCCATTGGATTTGGTATATCTTTCCTCAGTTGAAAGGACTTGGCATGAGTTACTTTGCAAACTATTATGGAATAGAAGATTTAGAAGAAGCAAAAGCTTATTTTGAAAATGAATATTTAAGAAATCATTTACTGGAAATTACCGAAGCCGTTTTCTCTATTCCAACAAACAACATCAAAAGTGTGATGGATTCACCAGATGATTTAAAATTAAAATCTTCTATGACCTTATTTTATGAAGCAACGAAAGAAGAAATTTTTAAACAAGTATTAGAAAAATATTATGAAGGAAAGTTAGATGAGCAAACAATAAGATTATTAAAGAAAGTAAGATAGAAGCAATGGAAGAAAAAGTCGTCTTGGTGACTGGAAGTTCTAGAGGGATTGGAAAAGCCACATTGATAGAATTTGCAAAAAAAGGATACAATGTCGTTATAAATTATAAAGAAAGTTATAAAGAAGCCGAAGAATTAAAGAAATTTGTAAAAAAAAGTTTTCATGTGCAAGCATTGGCAATCAAAGCTGATGTTACAGACGAAAAAGAATTAAAAGACATGATAAAGCAAATTATGGATCAATTTGGACGTATTGATGTTTTAGTCAATAACGCCGGGATTGCAATAGATAAAGAATTTGAGGATAGAACGATAGATGATTGGAAAAATACATTAAATACAAATTTAATAGCAACTTTTATGGTTAGTAAGCTTGTTGGAACAATTATGCTAAAACAAAAAAGTGGAAAAATGATTAATGTTTCCAGTACAAATGGAATCAATACCTTTTTTCCAACGAGTATTGATTATGATGCCTCAAAAGCTGGAATCATTAATTTAACACATAATCTTGCTTATTATTTTCGGCCTTATATAAATGTGAATTGTGTGGCACCCGGATGGGTAAATACAGACATGAATAAAAATTTACCAAAAGATTTTATTGAAGAAGAAACAGAAAAAATATATAAAAAAAGATTTGCAGAACCGGAAGAAGTAGCAAGAATTATTTGTTATTTGGCAAGTGAAGAAGCTGATTTTATTAATGATGAAGTGATAAAAATAGATGGTGGATATAAATCATAAGAGAGGTGAACGTTGTGCAAATATTAATTGGAACTCAAAATCCTGGAAAAATAAAGGGAGCGAAAGAAGCATTTCAAAATTATTTTGAAGATTTTGAAATAGAAGGAATTAAGGTTCCTTCCGATGTCGGAGAAGAACCCGTCAATCTAGAAATTTATGAAGGTTCAAGAAACCGTGTAGATCATTTAAGAGAGTATGCGATAGAAAATCATATCGATGCTGATTACTATTTAGGAATTGAATCAGGAATTACCAACGCTTTAGGAAAATGGGTCATTGTAAGTGTCGCGGTGATTAAAGATAAAGAGGGCTATGAGAGTTGGGGCATGAGTCCAGCTTTTCCGGTACCTGATCAATATGTCAAAAAAATTATCGAAACTGATTTAGGCCAAGTGATGGATCACATTTTTAAAGAAGAAGATTTAAGAAGTGGAAAAGGGGGAGTAAGTCTTTTAACAAAAGGTGTTGTAAGTCGAATCGATCAAACGAAAGAAGCTTTTGTGATGGCTCTTACTCAACATATAAATGATGTTTGGAATGACAAGCCTGTTTTAAAAAAAGAAAAATAAATATTTATCTAGGGGGAATGAATGATGTTACTTTATGAAGAAAAAAATGGACACATTGATATTTATACTTGGGAAGGAAAAGAAGAAGACAAAAGAAAATTTCGAGAAGAGCAAATGAAGAAAATTCCGAAGAAGAAAAGAATTTATGCAGCTTCAACTAAAGTTCCGTATGAGAGTATTCCTTTATTAGAAAACTATACAAGGTCTCCATTTAATAAAAATATTTTATTTGCAGATGAGGTAGATACTTCAAAAGAAGAACCTTTCTACCATTATTTAGAACCAGAAGAATATCAAAAATATGAGAAACTCATTGAACTCTACTTTTCTGGAAAATGGCAAGATCGAAATGCTGTAGCTGTTCAATATAAAAGAGTACTTCGTTACTTCTTACTCACAAGTTGGTTTTATGAGGAAATCAAAAGAGATAAAACAGGACGAATTTGTAAAATGAATGGCTTAATAGAATTACCAGAGTCTCTATATCTCATGCAATCTTTAGAACAACATGATTATGCTTTTTTACAAGGAAGAAACATCAAAGAACTTTTAAGTATCTATCATTTTCAAAAACAAAATGAAGTCAGTAAAGAAGAATGTCGAAAGATGGATCTTTGTGGAATTACTGAGAATGCTTATAAAGAGTGTTTAGAAAAAGCTAAAAAGGATGAATTATTACTTCGTATCATTAAAAATGAAAAACGATGAAAATAATTCATTCTTTTTTCATATGATGTAAAGAAGATGTCAATATATGTCGAAACTTTGGAAAAAAATAAATGACAAAATCAGTTAAGAATTTACTTGAGTTCAAATTTTTGATATGCTTAATATGATTGAGGTGATCATGTGAAGTCTTATTACTTAACCGATGCTGGAAAAGTAAGAAGTCATAACGAAGATTCTGTCACGATTGTCAAAAATGGAAGTGGCGAGCTTTTACTTCTTGTCGCAGATGGAATGGGGGGACATCGTGCAGGAGAAGTGGCTTCGAGTCTAGCAGTAACACATTTTGGAAAACGTTTTTCATCCATGAGCAGTATTGGTTCAAAATTAGATGCTGTAAATTGGTTAAATGATAACGTAAGTGAGATTAATGCGTCTATTTTAGAATATGCAAACAATCATCATGACTCGACAGGACTTGGAACGACGTTAGTTCTAGCACTTGTGACAAAAGATTATTTAATTTTTGGAAATATTGGGGATTCTTCAGGTTTTGTTTGGAAAAACAACAAATTACATAAAGTAACAAAAGACCATACTTTAGTAAGTTTACTAGTAGAAGCTGGAAACTTAACTGAAGAAGAAGCGAAAAATCATCCAAAGAAAAATGTGCTGATGAAAGCGCTTGGGGCAGGGGAACAAATTGATATGGATATCTTTGATGTCGAAAGAGATGTGGATGGTGTCCTTCTTTGCAGTGATGGTCTAACAGGCATGCTTACCATAGAACAAATTGAAAAAGTGTTAGATGAAGAAGGAAGCATCGAAGATAAAGTGAAATTATTAGTACGTAAATGTAATGCAAGAGGCGGAAATGATAATATATCCATTGCCTTATTAGATATGAAGAGTGAGTGTGAATAGTTATGATAATGAAGGGGCAAAAAATTAGTGACCGTTACCAAATAATAAAATCAATTGGCGAAGGCGGGATGGCCAATGTATACTTGGCTTATGATACCATATTAGATCGAAATGTAGCAGTAAAAGTATTAAGAGGAGACCTTGCAAACGATGAAAAATTTGTAAGACGTTTTCAAAGAGAAGCTTTATCCGCGAGTAGTTTAACACATCCCAATATCGTGGAAGTCTATGACGTTGGAGAGGATAATGGTCAGTACTACATTGTGATGGAATATGTAGAAGGAAAACATTTAAAGAATTTACTTAAAAAACGTGGAAAACTTACCATCAGCGAAGTGATTGATATCATGTTACAAATTACGGATGGAATGAGTGTGGCTCATGACTCCTATATCATCCACCGCGATATTAAACCTCAAAACATTATGATACTCGAAAATGGTTTAGTAAAAATCATGGATTTTGGAATTGCAATGGCCATGAATAGTACTCAATTAACACAAACAAATTCGGTCATGGGAAGTGTCCACTATATTCCACCAGAGCAAGCAAACGGGAAAGGTTCTACTTTACAAAGTGATATTTATTCCATGGGAATTGTCATGTATGAACTTTTAACAGGTTCTTTACCTTACAAAGGAGACAATGCCGTAGAGATTGCGCTTAAACACTTAAAAGAACCACTTCCAAGTATTCGCGACGAACTTCCAAACATTCCGCAAAGTATTGAAAATATCATTATTAAAGCAACAGCTAAAAATCCAAAGAATCGTTATACTGATGCAAGAGAAATGCATAACGATTTACTCACATGCTTAGATGATGAACGTAAAAACGAACCAAAAATCGTCTTGCCTTATCCAGAAACACTAGAAGAAATCAAAAAAACACCTAAAAAAGTAGTAACAGAAGAGAAAAAAGAAAGTGTAGATAAGAAAATGGCTAAAAAAGAAGTAAAAGAAGAGGAAAGTGAAATTCTTTCAAAACAAATTACGAAAAAAGATTTAAAAAAATCAAATAGCAAATTATTAATTGCTCTTGCAAGTATCCTTACGATTTTAGTAGTAATAATTACTGTGGGATTTGTTTTAATTCCTTATTTAACAAAAACACAAAAAATTTCCATTCCAGATGTAACAGGTTACACAGTGGAAGATGCTATTAAAGCCTTACAAGATGCTGGATTTACAGTAGCAACAGAGCAAGAGCATATTGCATCTGAAAGTGTGCCATATGGAAAAGTCGCGAAGACTGCACCTCTTGCTTATACAATCCGAACAACAGGAACAGAAATTACCTTATGGATTAGTGAAGGAGATACCAAGATTACATTAGATGACTTTACAGGGAAAAATTTTTATGAAATTAAAGGACAATTGGAAGCTAAAGGGGTGAATATCCAGAAAGAAACAAAAGATACAAAAGAAAAAGATATAGAAGAAAACACCATCATAGACCAAAATCCAAAACCTGGAGAAAAAGTTTCCAAAGGAGATTATGTATTCCTTTATATTCCAAATGTAGACAAATATCCGAACTTTGCCAATGGAAATTATACATTTGAAAATGTTGTAGACTATTTGGAAAAATATAATGTTACAATTAATAAAATAGAACAAGTAAGCAATAAAACACCAGGGCTTGTCATTGGTCAAAGTAGAGCAGAGGGAACTCAAATTGTAAGTGGAACAAGTATTACCATTACTGTAGCTATAAAGGGTGACTCTACGGATGAAGAGACATGTGATGGCTTATGTTAGAAGGGATTATTGTTAAAAATATAAGCAATTCTTATACAGTACTTTGTAATCAAACAAAGTATGTCTGTACTCCAAGGGGGTTATTTCGAAAACAAAAAATAACTCCTTTTGTTGGAGATCGAGTAAGAATTGATGAGAAAAATTCTTCAATTGTCGAGATTCTTCCAAGAAAAAATGAACTTCTAAGACCAAGTGTCGTAAACGTTGATGTAGCTCTTATAGTGACTTCTTTAGTAGAACCCAATTTAAGCACACTTTTATTAGATAAAGAAATTATAAGTATTCTTCTTTCGAATGTTACACCAGTCATTTGTTTTACCAAATTAGATTTAGCAAGTAAACAAATTTTAAAAGAATATCAAATACTTAAAAAATACTATGAATCAATTGGCATTCCTGTATTTGATAATGAACATTTAAAACCATTAATTTCTTATCTCAAACATTCTTTTGTGGTTTTAACAGGTCAAAGTGGAGCAGGAAAAAGTACTCTTTTAAATCGTATGGATGAGAATTTAAATATCGAAACAAAGGCAATATCAGAAGCTTTAAATCGTGGAAAGCATACAACAAGACATACAGAAATTTATGAAATTCAAGAGATTTATTTTTGTGATACACCAGGTTTTTCCAGCTTAAGCTTTGATAAATATTCTTTAGAAGAAATCAAAACAAGTTTTGTAGAATTTAATGAGTATCCTTGTAAATTTCGAGATTGTAGTCATCAAAAAGAAATTGGTTGTGGAGTAAAACAGGCAGTAGAGGACGGAAATATTCTACCATCTCGATATGAAAATTATCAAAAAATAGTATTGGAAAGAAAAAAATAAAAAAATTTTTAGAGAAAATGATGAAAAAATGGAAAGATTTATTTGACGATAGAGAACTAGAAGAATTATCTGATGAAGAAATTAGGATTGATGAGGAATTTGAAAAAGAAATTCAAAAAGAAATAGATGAATATTTAAAAAATAAGATGGGAGAGAAGAAAAATGAAAGTAGCGGTGTCTTATTTAAAAAGTATATATGGAAAAAAAGAAACGATTCAAAAAATTAATGAATCTTCGGCAGATTATATCCATGTCGATTTGATTGATGGCATTTTTTGTGGAGAAAGAAATTATGAGATTCAAGAAATCATGAAAGATTTACAAGATGTTACAAAGCCCATTGATATTCATTTAATGATAGAGAATCCAAAAGAAGAGATTGAATATTTAACTAGCCTAAACCCGTGTTGTATCACGATTCCTGTAGAAATACCGAATGTAAATGAGTTTATATCTCTTATCAAATCTTATTCCATTCCAGTAGGTTTATCTATTAATCCTGAAACATCGATTGAAAAGATTCTTCCTTTTTTAAGTAATATTGATGTTGTTTTAGTTATGACGGTTCATCCTGGAAAAGGTGGACAGGAATTTATGGAAAGTGTAATTCCTAAATTACAAGAGATTGATAAATTAAAAAAAAATTTTGAAATTTCAATAGATGGAGGAATTAACGATCAAACGGTTTTTTTGGTTCGTCCTTATGCCGATCGAGTGGTAAGTGGCTCATTCGTTTGTATGCAAGAAGATTTTGAAAGCCAAATAGGGAAATTAAGATAAATTCTTAGACTATAAATAATTTTCACAAAATAATAAACCACAAAATGTAAAATATGCAAAATACCCCTTGACAAACTGGGGGGGGGGGTATGATAGAATAGACCTATAGGATAGAAAGTAGGTCTTTTATTATGGAAAGAAAGAAAAAAAGTTTAATAATTATAGGGGTTTGTATTTTAGTTTTAAGTGTTGTAGGAATCTCTTATGCATTTTGGCAATTTCGAGCATTTCAAACAGATGAAGATAGATTAGCATCTAGTTGTTTTCAAGTGACTTTAACAGATGAAAAAAATCCAATTTCATTACCAAAAGCTTATCCTATTAGTGATGAAGAAGGACACGAATTAACTCCTTATGAATTTACAATTACCAATGTATGTACAACTTCTTTAACTTATCAAGTAAATCTAGAAACATTAAGTTTAGAGGAAGGGCAAAAACCTTTACCCGAACAATATATAAAAGTACAACTAGATGATAGAACTCCTACATTATTGAATAGCTATGAAAGTGTAACTCAAACGATAGAAAATGCAACTGCTTCCCATAGACTAACGACAGGAATATTAGATGGAGAACATAAAAGTGTCACATATCATTTAAGATTATGGTTAGAAGAAACTACACCAGCAATCGATGATGTGATGAATGCTTATTTTAAAAGTAAGATTACAGTAACAGCAACTTACAAATCAAATGAACAATTAAAAAATGATGTAAATGTTCTTGCCAAATCTAATACAGATATATATAACGAAGAAAGTGAAAGTATTACACTTACAGCAACAAGTGATAAATATGATTTAACAGAATACAAAATTAGTGAAAGACAAGAAACCCAAAATTGGAAACCAATTAGTAAAAAAGATAAAACATTTACAGTGACAGAAACATTTACCAAAGCAGGAACCTATTACTTTACAGTAAAAGATGAAGTAGGAAATGAAAAAGAACAAGAATTTGAAGTGACAAAGATTGATACCACAGGACCAGATATTAGTTATACAGAAACAAATAATTATCAATCAGTAGAATTAAAAATAACATTAAAAGATTCCCAAAGTGGATTAGTAAAATACCAAGTTATTAAAGAAGACTTAACACCAATCGCATTACTTTCAGAAAGTACACCAGAACCTCCAGAAAGTTGGACAGAAATAGAAAATACCAAAGAAGAACAAGTAATTACCAAAACAATAGAAGATAATGGAGTTTATTATATTTTTGCTCAAGATGCAATGGGACATACCAGTTCCATGAAATATAGTACAGAAATTATAGATAAAGATCCACCAACAATTGAACTTTCAAATGAATTAATTACATGGGGAGCCAGTGACACGATTCATATAAAACTAAGTGATGAAAAAGCAGGACTTTTTGGATATCAAGTAATGAAAGAAGAAAAAAATCCAGAATCTTGGGAAACAATTGAAAATAATCCAAAGAGTCATAGTATAGATTATACCGTAACAGAAAATGGAACTTATTACATTTATGCGAAAGATGCTTATAATAATGTAAGTCATGATTCAATAAGCATAAACTGGGTAGATAACAATTCACCAGTAGCAAATCTTAAATTAAGTGTAAATGGTAAAACAATAACAGCAGATGCAAGTGGAAGTACAGATAGTGAGTCAAATATTGCTTCTTATGAATATAAATTAGATGACAGTGAAGAATGGACAAGTGGAGATAATAGTCATGAATTTATTGTCCCTAAATATGGAAAAACACATAAAGTAACATTAAGAGTGAAAGATGTTGTTGGAAATGTAAATGAAGTTAGTCAAACAATATATATAAGTGGTTTAGCAACTGATGTAATAAAAGATGTGGAAATAGTGACTACTGGAAATGGTTTATATGAAGTTCCACATACAGACCAAACAACGATGGATGCAAAATGGCAAGTAACAGAATTAAGATATGCAGGAGTAAATCCAGATAATTATGTAAGATTCAATAATGAATTATGGAGGATTATCGGTTTAGTAAATGTGAAAACAACAAGTGGAATTCAACAAAGAATAAAAATAATAAGAGCTGATCCTATTAAAGCAAATGAAAAAGACTTTAGTTGGGATTATAAAGATGATGGAATAGGAAGTTCTACAAGTGATACTGGAAGTAATGATTGGACGGATAGTCAATTAATGGAAATGTTAAATGATGGATATTATAACTCTTCTTCAGATGTATCTTGTTATAAAGGAAGCAATGGTTCTATTTCTTCACAAACAACGTGTCAATTTGATGGAACAGATACAGGAACTAAAGGATTGGAAGAATCAGCAAGAGATATGATAGATAAAGATATTATATGGAATCTAGGAGGCAGTAGTACTTATAATGATGTAACAGTAAGTATGTTTTATGAAAGAGAAAGAGGAACTTCTGCTTATACTAAAGGTTTACCTTTTGCAAGAGTAACAGAATGGCAAGCAAGTAACACAGGAAGATCATCTGCAGAAACTACAAGTACAAAAGTACCTGATTCTGGTTTATTCAAAAGTATCGCACTCCCATATCCAAGTGATTATGGATATGCAACAAGTGGAGGAGAAACAGGAAGAGATGGTTGTTTTGCAAAAGCGTTATATAACTGGAATAGTGAAGATTATCAGACACAATGTGCTTCGAATGATTGGTTAAAACCAGGAAGTGGTTGGATGTGGACGTTATCGCCGTATTCGCCTTACTCCAACTCTGTGTTCGCTGTTCTTTCGAGCGGGTTTGTCAACTACCGCTACGGCACTTACTACTCCTACGGTGTGTTGCCTGCCCTTTATCTGTCATTCTCTGTGAGCATCTCGGGCGGTACGGGAACTTCAAGTTTACCGTTTCAATTGACGGCGGGGTAGTCATGAGCCGTTGGACGGGCGGATGTTCGTCCCGGCTTCCAGGTGAGTTATCAACAAACTCAAGATTGGTGATAATTAAAGGGGGTAAATTAAATATGTCTAACTCTAACAATGCGTTCAATGTGAATTCGAACGGGTATTTGAGCAACAACAATGCTAACAACTCCAACGGTGTTTGGCCTGCCCTTCTGTAGCCCCTTATAATACGTGGATTTTATGGTTAAGGCTATAATTTGAGAGGGATAAGGGACATTATTTATCCAGGATATAGCCCAAATTCACTATGCAGATGGAAGTTTATACGTAAACTTCCTATACAAATATTTCAAATGATAACAGCACTATTTATGATGTTGGAGGAAAAATGAAAAAATTTTTGATCAATAAAAATGTCAACTTTTATGTAAAGTTGATTTTTTTTGTAATTTTTAAAATCTTTTCTCTTTACTTTTTTTGTGACTTTTAGTAATATAGTGGTAGAACAGTGGTGAAATGTGGAAGAAAGTGGGGGATAAAATATGTTCATGGGTGAATACCATCATAACATTGATGAAAAGGGACGTATTGTTATCCCAACAAAGTTTCGTGAAGTTTTGCAAGAAGAATTCATTATTGCAAAAGGTCTCGAGAAATGCTTATACATCTATTCTATGAAAGATTGGCAAAATCTTGTGGAAAAATTAAATACTCTACCTTTTACCAAAAAAGATGCTAGAACTTTTATAAGAAGTTTCTTCTCTGGTGCTACTGTTTGCGAGTTTGACCGTCAAGGAAGAACTTGTATTACCTCCCCACTCGTTCATCACGCCGGTTTAACGAAAGAATGCGTTGTAATCGGCGCGAATGATCGAATTGAAATATGGGATAAGGATGAGTGGGAAAAATTCTTAACCACGAACGAAGAACAACTTAGTGATATCGCCGAGAATCTATTTATGGAAGTGAATGAATGAAGCATTATACAGTGTTAAAAAAAGAATCCATAGAAGGATTAAATATCAAAAGTGATGGAATCTATGTCGATGCTACACTTGGATATGCCGGGGATGCCAGTGAAATATTAAAAAGAATAAAAAGGGGAAAATTATTCGCCTTCGATCGTGATGAAACAGCAGTTTGTTACTCAAAAGAAGTTTTAAGTGAGATTGGAAATAACTTTGAAATTTTTTCAACAAGATATTCCAATATGAAAAAGTGCTTAGAAAGTGTTGGAGTAACAAAAGTGGATGGCATATTATTTGATTTGGGGGTTTCCTCTCCACAGCTAGATGAGGAACGTGGGTTTTCTTTTATGAGAGAAGAGAACTTGGATATGCGAATGGATAAGCGTGATACGAAAACCGCTTATGACGTTGTAAATACGTACTCTCTAGAAGATTTAAAACGAATCTTTTATACGTATGGAGAAGAACAAAAAAGTGCATTTATCGCAAGTAAAATTGTGAATGCAAGAAAAGAAAAACCAATCAAAACAACCTTAGAACTTGTGGATATCATAAGGGACGCTGTTGGAGCAAACTATTTCTTTAAAAATCATCCAGAAAGAAATATCTTTCAAGCCATACGAATCGAAGTAAACGAAGAATTAAAAGATTTAGAAAGCGTATTACCTGATGCGATAGACTTACTAAACCCTGGGGGAAGACTGGTCGTAGTTACTTTTCATTCTTTAGAAGATCGAATTGTCAAAAAAGTCTTTAGGGAGTACAGTGAAATAAACCCTATGGTAAAAGGATTACCAGAAATTCCAAAAGAATACTTACCAAAAGTAAAATTAGTGAGTAAAAAGCCAATTCTTCCAAGTGAAGAAGAAATAAAGATGAATAGTCGAAGTAAAAGTGCGAAATTAAGAATCATAGAAAGGATAGAGAATTCATGAAAAAAAGATATTACCGTTATTTAAGAGGAGAAAAAATGCTATTTGTTTTAATTGGAATTGCTTTGTTTTTATTTCCGGTTTCTATTGTCTTTACCAAAGCAGTGTTATCAGAAACAAATATTACTCTAGAACAAATGCGTAGTAAAATTAGTGAACAAGAAGGTATTAATGAATCTTTATCCATGCAGGTCGATGAACTTGCTTCTTTAGATAAAATTCAAGAAGTTGCAAAAGCCAAAGGGATGACTTATAATAATAACAACATTAAAAATATTAACGAATAGGAGAGTCTATGAAAAAATCCAAAATTAGAATGAGAAAGGCAAAT
>CANRDF010000001.1 GCA_947629255.1 uncultured Bacilli bacterium | reverse complement strand
TATCTTTTGGGCTGAGAAATTTAGGTCAAATTTAAAATTTAAAATGTGTTTACTTTAAAAGGATTTCGATGTATAATAATTCATAATTTATGGGGTGGTTTGTATGAATTTCGATGTAGAATTAACTTTACTTTCTGAAGAAGAAATTTGGGGAGACAAACAATTAGATGTTTTAAAAAAATATGAAACTATGTCACTTATCACAGATTTAGCAATTTTAACGGGTGGTGATTGGAATGATACTGATACTTATAGATGTCGTACTTGTCGGTATTATACACGGTCTTCCGATAATGATGGTGATGTTTATGGCGTGGGTAGCAATGGAAAAAGATACGCTGTGTCTCGAGAGTCACGTATTCATTCTATTCGTCCAGTTATAAAAAACTCTGTAATCTTTGACTTAATCTCTCAAAACAGAGTAAAGGGTTATAATGAATGTGAGGAAGTTGAATTTGGAGAATATCCTCAATGTGTTCCAATGGCTAAAGTACAAAAATTATTAGAACAAGAATATCGAAATAACAATTTACAAAAAACAGGTAGAAATTATACTTTTGATTCAGCGGCCGTTGATAATCGATTCCAATCTTTTCAACCTGTTACTTATGATGAATTTCGATACAGAGGAAAAAAGTTTATTAGAATTGAAGCAAGATCTAATTATACTAGTTATAAAGGAACTGATTTTCTATTATCAAACGGGGAAGAATATAAAAATGGAGATCATGTTTGGGTAGAAGTTTCTCCGGTTATATGGTTAATTGATGATAAATCAAAAACTTTAGTATGCAAAAGAGGAATTTTGGCAGGAATAAGATTTCATACACCTGATAAAAAATATAATGGTGATTTTAAAACAACAGAAATGTATAGTTATTTAAATAAATATATGGTAAAAGATTTATTTCAAAATATTTCTTTAAAAGAAGAACAAATAAAAACTGAAAGAAGAAGAAATCCTTATGGATTAAATTTTAAACAAGTAAGTGAAGAAGATATTATAAAAGGAGCTATTGAAAGTGGAGTAGCTGTATTTTTACATGGACCATCTAGTGAAGGAAAAAGTGCAAGAGTAAAACAAATAGATCCTGATAGTACAATTATTTATTTAAGAAATGCAACACCAGATAGTTTAAATGGAAAAAGTGTTTATAATTCTGAAAAAGGGGAAATGATTGATGTAAAACCAACATGGTTAAAAAAATTAGAAGCAAAATGTGAAGCAGAACCAGATCAATTACATATTGTTTTCTTTGATGAACTTACAAATGCTTTACCAAGTATTCAAGGAATTGCTTTTAATATCATATTAGATAAAGAAGTAAATGGAATCTGGAAATTACCAGAAAATGCAAGAATTGTAGCCGCAGGAAATGAGATGAAAGATTCTTTATCAGCTAATCAATTAGCAGAACCATTATTTAATCGATTTGCTCATGTTTATATAAAAACAACAACAGAAAATTGGTTAAAATGGGCAAGTGAACATCACATTCATCCAGCAATATATGCATATATCGCTTATAAAAAAGGAGAACCATTAAGAAGTAAATATGATGGAGAAAAACCAAATGCAGATCCAAGAAAATGGGAAATGGCATCAAAAATGTTATATCAAACAAAAAATCCAGAAATGTTAAGAGCCTTAATAGGAGAAGATATTACAAAAGAATTTGTAGAATTTTGTAATCAAGAAGTGATCACATTAGATGATGTCATAAATGGAAACTATAATGAAAAATATGTACAATCTTTAAATACAGCATCAAGATATGCAACAACAACGGGACTATCTCAAGTTAATGAAGAAAATATGGAAAAAGTAAGAAGCTTTATAGAAAAACTAGGTGCAGAGTTTGTAGCTATATTTGATACATTATGGACACGTGATGACGAATCAAGATTAGAATTAATCGCGGAAGCAAGACTTGTAAGAGGGAGGTAGACAAAGATGAATCATGAGAAAATTGATATGTTAAAAAGTTATATTGCAACGAATGTCACACCCATTCTTGTAGATTTTATATCGAATTTGAATATTCCAGAGTCTATCATAATATCAGCAAACATTGAAGCAAAAGAATTGAATGGTCATTATGAAGGAGAAAATTTCCTCGCCCCTCAATGGTATTATGATTTAACAAATACAAATGAAACTAAAATTATTGTAATACAAGATATTGATAGCATTTCTAAAGAAGAGCAATTAAAATTTAAAGAATTATTAGAGTATAGACAAGTTTCTACATTTAAAATACCAGAAAATACAAGAATTATTTTAACGGCTAAAAAGGTAAGTAAAGACACTATAAATGAAGAAATTTATTCTTTAGTCGCGCATATTTGAGGTGTAAATTATGAATGAAAATATTGAAACGATAAAAAGAAAAATGCTTGTCAAATATCCTTTCTTTGGAAGTGTAGTCGCAAATGTAGACTATAAGGAAACTAGAGAAATGGATACAGCAGGTACGGATGGACAAACCATATATTATAATCCATATTTTTTAAAAAAACTGAAATCTGATGAGCAAATTTTTATATTTGCCCATGAGGTATGTCATATTGCTTTTGATCATATAAGAAGAAGTGAAGGTAAAGATCCTGATATTTGGAATACTGCGACAGATGCTGTTATAAACCAATTTTTAAAACGAGATGGTTTAAAAATTGTTGGAAATGGTGTAGATATTGCTGAAGCAATAAATTATGATGCTGAACAATTATATGATAAATTACTCCAACAAAAGAAGCAAAATCAAGAACAAGATGAACAAGACAATCAACAACATCAAGAAAATTCCTCATCTTCTGAACAAAAACAACAAGGTCAAGGACAGAGTTCAGAAACTCAAAGTCAAGAACAATCTAATTCAGAGCAAAAAGAACAAAACTCATCTTCTAAACAAAATCAAAGTTCTTCAAAAGATTCCCAAAGTCAAAATGAAAATCAATCCCAAAACAAAAGTTCTGAAACTCAAAGCCAAGAACAATCTAATTCAGAGCAAAAAGAACAAGACTCATCTTCTAAACAAAATCAAAATTCTTCAAAAGATTCTCAAAGTCAAAACGAAAATAAATCAAAAGGAAATTCCTCATCAGACTCTTCTGAAGAAAATCATCGTGATGTAGGCCATGACACGCATAGTCTTTGGAAGGATGCATTAAAAACACTAAAAGACAAATTATCAAAAAATAAAAAAGAATCTTTATCTGATAAAGAACAAACGGAAGAACAAATGCAAAAACAAAAAGAACAAGGATCACCCTCTTCTAAACAAAACCAAAATAAAAATCAATCAAAAGAAAATTCTTCATCAGATTCTTCTGAAGAAAAAAATCATGATGTTGGTCATGATACACATCGTCTTTGGAAGGATACAGTAAAAAGACAAAAAGAAAAAGAATCAGAAGCTAAACAAGAATCAAATAAACACCAGACAGAAGAACAAAAACAAAAAGAAGAAGATTTAAAGCAAGAAATCGTCTACATCAGTACAATGGGAGAAAAACGTGCCTTTAATAAGAATTTAGAAGAAAAGAAAAAAGAATTAGAGGCATTAAAACAAGTTTTAATAGAGCAAGTAATGGAAGCTGGAACATCTACGAATAGAGAACAAAGAATCATAAATGATATAGGAAAATCTAAACCAATTATTGATTGGAGATATGTTTTAAGAGAAGCAATTCAATTTGATGTTGATTGGTCTTACAAAAATGCGTATATTGAAGATGGTGTTGTAAGTGCGAACTTAGAAGAACAACCTAGACCAGAAACAGAAATTGTCTTAGATACAAGTGGATCAATAGATGAATTATTACTTAAGAATTTTTTAAGAGAATGTAAAAATATCTTACAACATTCAAAAGTAAAAGTTGGTTGTTTTGATACAGAGTTTTATGGATTTCATGAAATAAGAACGGAAGAAGATATTGAAAATATGAAATTTGAAGGTGGAGGAGGAACTGACTTTAATGTAGCAGTTCGAGCATTTACTAGAAGAGTAGAAAATAAGATCATATTTACCGATGGATGGGCAAATATGCCTGATATTCCTATGGATGTGATTTGGATTGTTTTTGGAGTAAGGAAAATTCATCCTAAAGGTGGAAAAGTAATACAAATAAATAAAGAACAATTAGATAAATTATATTCTCTTAATCATGATATGTTATATCAAAGAAAAAAATAATGATAAAAAAATAGAAGGGTGGGTTGTATGAATTCTGATGTAGAATTAACTTTACTTTCTGAAGAAGAAATTTGGGGAGACAAACAATTAGATGTTTTAAAAAAATATGGAACTATGTCACTCATCACAGATTTAGTAATTTTAACGGGTGGCGCTTGGAATGATACTGATACTTATAGATGTCGTACTTGTCGGTATTATACACGGTCTTCCGATAATGAAGGTGATGTTTATGGCGTGGGTAGCAATGGAAAAAGATACGCTGTGTCTCGAGAGTCACGTATTAATTGTATTCGTCCAGTTATAAAAAACTCTGTAATCTTTGACTCAATTTTTGAAAACAGAGTGAAGGGTTATAATGGATGTGAAGAAGTTGAATTTGGAGAATATCCTCAATGTGTTCCAATGGCTAAAGTACAAAAATTATTAGAACAAGAATATCAAAATAACAATATACAAAAAACAGGTAGAAATTATACTTTTGATTCAGCAGATTATGATGATGGTCACCAATCTTTTCAATCTGTTATTTATGATGAATACGAATACAGAGGACACAAATTTATTAGAGTTCAAGCAAGATCTAATTATACTAGTTATAAGGGAACTGATTTCCTATTATCAAACGGGGAAGAATATAAAAATGGAGATCATGTTTGGGTAGAAGTTTCTCCTGTTAGATGGTTAATTGATGATAAATCAAAAACTTTAATATGCAAAAGAGGAATTTTGGGTGGAATCAGATTTCATACACCTGATAAAAAATATAATGGTGATTTTAAAAAAACAGAAATGTATACATATTTAAATAAATATATGGTAAAAGATTTATTTCAAAATGTGTCTTTAAAAGAGGAACAAATAAAAATTGAAAAAAGAAGAAATCCTTATGGATTAAATTTTAAACAAGTGAGTGAAGAAGATATTATAAAAGGAGCTATTGAAAGTGGAGTAGCTGTATTTTTACATGGACCATCTAGCGAAGGAAAAAGTGCAAGAGTAAAACAAATAGATCCTGATAGTACAATTATTTATTTAAGAAATGCAACACCAGACAGCTTAAATGGAAAAAGTGTTTATAATTCTGAAAAAGGAGAAATGATTGATGTAAAACCAACATGGTTAAAAAAATTAGAAGCAAAATGTGAAGCAGAACCCGATAAACTCCATATTGTTTTCTTTGATGAACTTACAAATGCTTTACCAAGTATTCAAGGAATAGCTTTTAATATCATATTAGATAAAGAAGTGAATGGGATATGGAAATTACCAGAAAATGCAAGAATTGTAGCCGCAGGAAATGAGATGAAAGATTCCTTATCAGCAAATCAATTAGCAGAACCATTATTTAATCGGTTTGCCCATGTATATATCAAAACAACAACAGAAAATTGGTTAAAATGGGCAAGTGAACATCATATACATCCAGCGATATATGCTTACATTGCTTATAAAAAAGGAGAAACCTTAAGAAGTAAATATGATGGAGAAAAACCAAATGCAGATCCAAGGAAATGGGAAATGGCATCAAAAATGTTATATCAAACAAAAAATCCAGAAATGTTAAGAGCCTTAGTAGGAGAAGATATTACAAAAGAGTTTGTAGAGTTTTGTAATCAAGAAGTGATCACATTAGAAGATGTCCTAAGTGGAAACTATAACGAGAAATATGTCCAATCTCTAAATACAGCTTCAAGATATGCAACCACAACGGGACTATCTCAAGTTGATGAAGAAAATATGGAGAAAGTAAGAAGCTTTATAGAAAAACTAGGTGCAGAGTTTGTAGCCATATTTGATACATTATGGACTCGTGATGACGAATCAAGATTAGAATTAATCGCAGAAGCAAGACTTGCAGAAAGAAAAAGAGTATTAGAGAAGAAATAATCTGATAAAAAATAATATTCAAATATATGAAAAAATATGACGATTTAAAATATGTGGTCTAAAAATATTTGTCAAAACATAATAAATAGGATAAAATGTTATTGAAGTTCAGAACTGACAAGCACTATGGTGCGTCAGTCTTTTTTAATTTTTAACGTAATATACACAATAAAAATATTAAACAGCATGACATGTAGTAACTCCAAATAGAAATCATTGACTTTCAAAAATAATGTGATAAAGTATCTGTAATAGTTTTAGAAGGTGATTCCCATGAAAAAGTGTATTCTTGTCTTCTATCATAAATTAAAATTTCATTGTTTTTATTAAAAATAAAAAAGAGTAGGAGTGATGAAAAACAGATAATTTAGAAATAGAATTAAGAAATCAAATAGTAAAGCTTGCTTTATTACAACATTATAAACAATATGAGCATAACAAGCATGGTGCAGATACTTTTGACTGCGCAGGTCTCATTTGGTATGTTTATCATGAAGTCTTAAATATAAATATTTATGAAAATGGATATGGGCTTTCAACGACCACCAAAATTATGACAAGTTCCATTGGAAAAAACATTTTATTTGATGAAGCAAGTTCTTTAAAAGAAATAGAACATATTCAAAAAGGCGATATTTTATTTTTTCATCGTCAATCTTTAAATGACTTTGCACCCAAAGAAGATAACAAATATCCTGGACACTGTGGCATTTATTTAGAAAATTCTGTATTTATTCATAGTTCAAGAGTAAAAGGGAAAGTTGTGGTGAGTGATTTTAATAAAAATGAATATTGGCAAAAAGTACTTGTCGGTTACAAAGATATTTTTGCCGATTCTTATATTTTAGAAAGGGTGAGAAAATGACACATTATGATGTGATATCAAAAAATGAATTTGGTAGAAAAGAAACAATACGATATAAACAATATACATATGGAGGATTAGAAAATATAAAAGATTGGCGAATCGATTCTCATGGATGTGGACCGACAACTATGGCTACCATTTTATCAAGTTTAGGCTATAATTTAACACCTGAGGATATTGCAAAAAAAATGCTTTTAGATGAATATGGATATCCAATGGATTTTTATAATGATAGAACAATGAATCGATTGGGAACAAGAGATATTGCTTTTATTTATCTGTTACAACGTTTGAATGAAGAACAAATATGTAATGTAAGTTATAAATTAATTAAACTAAGCTATGAGCATCCAGAATTAAAAAAAGAACTGGTTTTTGATATGATAAAAAATGAATATATGGCTATGGTTTGTGTGGGTCCTTGGAAAGAAACGTATCTGAAAACATTTTCAAATGGAGGACATTATATTGGGATTACAAGCGTAAATCTCAAAAACCATGAATTTTATGTAGCAAATCCAAATAAATTGGGAGATCGTCAAATAGATTGTACTTTTTCTTATGAAACGATTGTTGAAAATATGTATCCTAACTGTTTTGATTTCTTAATGATCAAAGATAATCAAGAAAAAAACATTTTAAAAAGATGTAAGTAAGACAACTAATAGTTGAAAAAAAATGAAAAAAGTAGTAACTTAAATAAATAAGAAGAAAGAGGTGTAAAATATGCCCAATTTATTTAGAGATGATATAGTATCTGTTGAAAAATATGAACTTTCTTTAAAAAAAGATATTTTTACAAGTATTTTAAAATTAAGAAAAAATCAAATAGATGAAGAAAGATTCTTTTTAAAGTATATTTCTCCAGAGGATTTAAAAAAATACAATTTTGATGATCCTGCTTCTTTAAAAGAATTTAGAAATTTGCCTTTTTATAGAACTCCTATAAAAGGGATGGGTGGATGTAACCTAAGAGAAGAATTTTTAGAAAAAGATATCGTAGATGGTGGGAAAAAAATGAGTGACCCAGAAAAAAGAATTTTAGGTCAATTTGATATAAGAAATCGAGTCATGACTTATTGTCCATTCTTTGCTTTCTTTTATGAACAAAGAGATGTAACGAAATTTGCTTATGATGTTTATTTTACTACACTTTCCTTTGAAACAATTTTAATGAATCAACTTGAGCATGTAAAAAAATGTTATGTACATACAGGATACTATCACGATATAAAGGACATAGTAAAATATGGAAGTTATATTTTTGAAGAAATAGAAAAAGATGAAATGAAGGAATATATAACTAATCCTGAATTAGGACGAAATATAGTGATGAAACGACATTTAAAAATATAAAATGAAAATGTGATTGATAGATCATTATTTATTTAAAACTTGTAAGACAACAAAAACTATTGTATAATGCAAGCAAGGAAGTGAGTAAAATGCGCTTAGAAAAAGAAGAAAAACAAATAGAAGAATATTTAAATTCCAATCTTTCCAAATGGATTAAACAAGATATAGAAAATGTAAAAAGAAAAAATAGAGATTATAAATTAAATGAAGAAGATAGTGCATTGTATTATCAATTGAAACAAGCCATTTATGATTTATGTATTTCAATGAAAGCCGAAGTAGTAACAGGGGAGCTATCCTCAGCAAAAAATGAAGAATTAAAAAATTTCTTTTGGGGGTTAATTGTATGATAGATTTTACTAATTCTAAAGAATTGTTTTGTGATTATGGTGGTTCAGAGAAAAAGAAGAAAATCTTTTATAAGGGAGAAGTCTATTTATTAAAATTTCCAGACCCTGTTCGTGAAAAAAACGTAAGTTTATCTTATGTGAATAATATTGATTCTGAGTACTTAGGATGCAAAATATTTAAAGAAATTGGAATAGATGTTCAAGAGGTTTTACTAGGAAAATATATAGAACCAATGGATTCTAAATCTTTATGGAAAGAAAAGAACGTGGTTGCTTGTAAAGACTTTACAGATGAAAAAACAAAATTAATTGAATTTTCTTCTTTATCAAATAGCATCACGAATATGGATAGGCACTTTACCACAGATATAAATGATATTTATGATGTATTAAAAAGTTTATCAAGTTCCTTTCAAGTGAATATCTCTCAAATCAAGGATAGTTTTTGGAATATGTTTGTGGTCGATACATTAATTGGCAATACAGATCGCCATCTTTCTAACTGGGGATTTCTTTTAAAAGAGAATAATCTTTCTTTTGCCCCTGTCTATGACTGTGGATCTTCTTTAAATCCTTTATTAAGTGAAAGTGATATTGAAAGAGCATTAGAGGAAGAACCTTTTTTTAAAGATGTTGCTTATAATATTCATCCTATTTATAAATATAAAGGAGAAAAACTAACGTACAAACAGTTTTATCAGAAAAATATAGAAGAATTAAATCAAGCTGTGCTTCGAATTGTACCTAAAATTCATTTAGAGACAATATTTAAATTAATTGATGAAATGTCTATTTTGTCTGATAAGAAGAAAGAATATTTAAAAAAATCAATTCAGTATCGTAAAGAAAACATATTAGATGTCGCTTATAAGAAATCACTATAATAATTTACACTAATAATCTAATTATTATAATTGGAATTTTCTTATTTATGATTTATAATATTTAAGAAAGTTGGTGTAGTCATGTTAATTATTGGTAGTCATGTATCTTTTGAAAGTGATCAATTACTTGGAAGTGCAAAAGAAGCGGTTTCTTATGGAGCAAACACATTTATGTTTTATACAGGTGCTCCTCAAAATACAATGCGAAAAGAAATTGATTTGAATTTACTTACTGAAGCAAAAAAATATATGGAAGAAAATGGAATTGATATTCAAAATGTCATTTGCCATGCACCTTATATTATTAATCTTGCCAATCGTACTGATGATTCAAAATGGCAGTTTAGTATTAATTTTTTAAAGCAAGAATTAAGTAGATGTGATGCTCTAGGAATACATTATTTAGTACTCCATCCAGGAAGTGCGGTAGGAATGCCTAGAGACACAGCTTTACAAAATATCGCAGATGCTTTAAATTTAGTGTTAGAAAAGAGTGTTCAATGTAAAATTCTTTTAGAAACAATGGCAGGTAAGGGAACTGAATGTGGTTGTACCTTAGAAGAAATCAAATTTATCATTCAAAATGTTCAACATGATATTGGTGTTTGTCTAGATACCTGTCACTTGAATGATTCAGGAGTATCCATTGTAAATTTTAAAGAATATCTAGATTTATTTGATAAAGAAATTGGTCTTGAAAAGATAGGTTGCATTCATATTAATGATAGTAAGAATGAGTTAGGTTCTCATAAAGATCGACATGCCAATATTGGATATGGAACTATTGGCTTTGATGCTTTATTAAATGTCATTTATGAAGAAAAATTAAAAGATGTTCCTAAAATATTAGAAACACCTTATGTGGGACATACTTGGGAAGATAAAGAAAGATTATTTCCACCATATTTTTTTGAAATTAAAATGATACGCGAAAAAAAATGGAATGAAAAATTATTAGAAGATATTTTAGATATATATGATAAGTCATAAAAAAATGCTTCCTAGAATAGAAACATTTTTAAATAAAACAGGATACTTATAATAAATAACCATATTTTTGATAATAGAATTGAATAAGTTTTTGAATTTTTTGATAGTTTGCTTCACTAAAACGATCTTTATAACGTTCTAAATTAAATAAATTGGGATTTCTGAAAATAAGTTCCCAATTTTTTTTCACAAAATCATACGTAAAAGTGAGTTCCTCTTCGCTAAGTTCCACATTATTCTTGATTGCAAAATCACGAACTTGGTCTATGGTTAAATTATCCATGTATCTTTTAACTAAATTATACATAATACCACCTATAACTAGTGTATGAAAAAAGAAAAAAAAGAAATACTAATTTTAGGGTGAATCCTTATGAAATTCAAATTATTCTTAACATGCTTATTTCTCACATTTTCTGGTGTTTTATTAAATCTAAATTTAAATCATAAAGATTATTATACAAATCTTTTAAAAGAGAAAACCGAAAATATTATTTTAGGAGATTCAACACCAAGAGGAAGAATTTTAGATCGAAATGGAAAAGTTCTAGTAGATAACGAAGGTATTTTAAACATTGTTTATCATAAGGATGTAGGTGTGACAACCGAAGAAGAGCTTAAAATAGCAGGATGCCTATCTAGTTTTGTAGAAGAAGTGGATTTAAGTGAAAAAGATTTAAAAAATTATTATTTAGCTACCAATTCAAACGGAAAAAATTTAATTACCGAAGAGGAGTGGCGTCTTTGGGATGAAAGAAAACTAACCAATGAAGATATTAATAAGTTGAAATGGGAAAGAATCACTGAAGATTTGATCACTTACTCACCTGAAGAACAAAAAATTATTTTTTTATATATCAAAATGCAAGAAGGATACAGTTATCAAGATAAATTTTTATTTCAGAATGTAAGTGATGATTTTGTCGCGGAAATTTTAGAACTTGAAATTCCAAGTCTGTCAGTAAAAGTGACATCGAAAAGAAGTTATCCTTATGGAGATACCCTAAAAAGTATCTTTGGAAGTATTGGAAGTATACCAGAAGAAAGATTAAGTGAGTTTTTAGAGAATGGCTATTTTATCAGTGATACCGTGGGAGTAAGTGGTCTTGAAAGAGTTTATGAAAAAGAGTTAAGTGGCAAAAAAGCTAAATATTTTTTAAATTCTGATAACACGCTTACTTTATTAGAGGAAGAAATTCCTGGCAAAGACATTACTTTAAATATAGATATTGATGTTCAGTTGGAACTTGAAAAAGCGATGAAAGAAGAGATGGAACTTGCTCATGAAAAACCAAGTGCTAAATACTTTAAAGAAGCTTATGCTTTTATTGGAAACCCGATGACTGGTGGTATTGTTGCTATGACGGGACTAAGGAGAATGGATAATGGCGAATATCAAGATATCACGATCACGGCTCTTACTTCTTCATATGCGATGGGAAGTGTGGTAAAGGGAGCGAGTAGTACAGTTGGGTACTTAAGTGGGGGAATTACGGTTGGCAAAAGAGTATTAGATTCTTGTGTGAAGCTTTACAGTGAACCTTCCAAATGCTCTTATACTTCACTAGGATATGTCGATGATATTACCGCGTTGCGAACCAGTTCGAATTACTTTCAATTTTTAACGGCAATTCAATCTACTGGTCAAAACTATTCTTACAATATGAAATTTGATGTGACTGAAAAAGACTTTGCACGTTACCGTGATATATTCTCTAGTTATGGACTTGGAAATTTAACGGAAATTGATTATCCAAATGAACAAACAGGTATGAAAGGAACGACAATTGCTGGAGACCTTCTTTTAAACTTTGCGATCGGTCAATATGACACCTATACTCCGATAAGTTTACTTCAATATATTAATACAATTGCTAATTATGGAAATCGATATGCTTTAAGAATCAAAAAAGAGGAATCCAATGTGTTTTTAAATCAAATTCAAATGGATGCTAGTTACTATGATCGAATTACCGAAGGGCTTTATCAAGTATTTCATGGAGGAACAGCTTCTAGTTATGTGAGTGCTGCCTTAAATGCGGTTGGTAAAACAGGAACCAGTGAAACATTCTATGATAGTGATCAAGATGGAGTTGTAGATACTCCTGTTATTAATTCCACCGTTGTTTTTTACTATCCAAGAGAGAATCCTAAATATAGTATGGTTGTCGTGGCTCCATATATTACTGATATTAGTAGTTATAATTATCCTTTTACTCGAAATATAAGTTTAAAAATGACAAATTATTTACCTTTATAGATTAAAAATAACATGATTGTTTTTCATGTTATTTTAAAATTCTTGTTCTCTTGAAAAAACGATGTTTTACAGTTTCAATAAGAATGGTACCATCTTTTAGTAAATCACTTTCTAAGGTATTCCAAACCTTATTTCTTAGAGGATCACATTTTCCTAGTGAATTACCTTGAAGAAATTCAAATTCCATATCTGTAATTATAGTGTATTTTTGATCATAAGTAGGATTTACATAAAAATCTAAAACAACATTTTTAATTAAGTATCCATAATGTCCATTTTGAAACATAACTACAACTAAAGATGGAACTAATTTTTGAATTACTTTAGCAATGTATATTTCATAAGATTCTAATATGAAATTATTTTCTTGATTTATATCTGTATAAACAATTTTTTCGTTATATAAGTCTAAAAATCTTTCATACATTAAAATTATGAACTCACATATGCTTTCTTTACTTTCTATCATATATTCACCTCGACAAAGTATAATATATCAAACTTTTGAGTAAAAAACCAGAAATATTATAAAAAATAATGTGTAATATTTTAGTAGGAGTTGATATGTATGAAATTAACACTAAAAAAAATTGTTCAAATTTGTCATGGAACTTTACTATCGGGTGATGAAAATTTAGAAATTGAAAATTACTCTAAGGATACAAGAACGATTCAAAAAGGAGATTGTTATGTAGGAATTCGAGGGGAAGTCTTTGATGGAAATAAATTTTTTAAAGAAGCGATAGAAAAGGGTGCGTGTGCTTGTATTTTAGATTCTTATAATGAAACTGTACAAGAAAGTGTTCCCATTATTTTAGTGAAAGATAGTGTAATAGCTCTTCAAGACCTCGCTAAATATGTAAGAAGTGTTATAGATGTTCCTGTAATAGCAGTGACAGGAAGTGCAGGCAAAACAAGTACCAAAGATATGATTGCTGAGATCTTAAAATCGAAATATAAAGTTTTACAATCCATTGGGAACTTAAATGGTCAAATTGGTTTACCTCTTACTCTTTTATCTTATCGAAACGAGGATGTTGTTGTCATAGAAATGGGAATGAATGATTTTGGTCAAATGAGTGTTTTAACTCATATTGCAAGACCTACCATGGCAGTATTCACTAATATTGGAACAGCTCATATCGGAATTCTTGGTTCTAGAGAAAATATTTTAAAAGCTAAATTAGAAATTTTAGAAGGAATGGATAAAGGAAGTACTTTAGTGATTAACAACGATAATGATTTATTATCAAAGTTAGATTTAGAAAGTTATAACATTGTTACATGTGGAATTGATACAGAAAGTGACTTTTTAGCTAAAAATGTGAAATTAGAAGTCGGTTCAAGTACCTATGAAGTTGATCATGAAAATGAAACTTATGAAGTAACTGTTCCCGTGATGGGAAAAGTATTTGTCTTAAATAGCTTACTTGCTGTAGCAGTAGGAACTCTTTTAGGAGTATCAAATGTGGATATTCAAAATCGTTTAAAAAAAATTGAGTTATCAGGAAACCGTATGCGAATTGTTTCTTTAAAAAATGGGATTACTTTAATGGATGATAGTTATAATTCTAATTTAGAAGCTGTGACAAGTGCTTTACAAATTTTAAAAGATTACAAAGGTAAAAGAAAAATTGCCGTTCTTGGTGATATTTTAGAAATGAAAGATTTTAAAAAAGAAATTCACCGAAAAATTGGCTCTTTAGAAACTCTTTTATCCATGGACGCCATCTATTTATGCGGAGATTCCACGAAATATATTATGGATTCAGCAATTCAAAATGGCTATGATCAAAATAAGATTTTTCATTTTGATACCACTGAGAAATTAAGAAGTCATTTAATAGATTATGTAGAAAGTGAAGATACAATTTTAGTCAAAGCAAGTAGAGATATGCATTTTAAAGAACTTGCTCAAAATTTAGAAAAAGATTTATCTGAAAAATAAGATCTTTTTTCTTGCTTTTCTAATACTTTTTTGTTAGTATAAATTATAGTTTAAGGGGGACATTTTTTTGCCCCAAAAATGAAAATTTATGTGCTTAGGAGGTGTTACCAAAATAAGTAAAAAAATAATATAAAGTTTAAAAAAAGAAAATAGCAGCATATTAGTAAAGGTGATTAATATGGAAACAAAAAGTATTTGGTTCAAAGATATCGAAGAAACCAAGTATAAAACATTAAAAGAAAATATCGATACTGATATACTTATTATAGGTGGAGGAATGACAGGCATTTCTTTACTTTATGAATTAAAAGATTCAAAAAAGAAAGTTGTTTTAGTAGAAAGAAATCAAATTGGACATGGAGTAACGTCTAGATCAACCGCGAAAATTAATTATTTACAAGGAATTATGTATTCAAAAATTAAAAAATTAGTGGGTGAAAAAGCAGCAATCGATTATTTAGAGTCACAACGTCTTGCCATACACACAATCAAAGATATTATTAAAAAAGAGAAGATTGATTGTGATTTTGAAAATGTGACTTCTAAGGTGTATTCGCAAGATAAAGAATTAGAAGAAGAATATGAATTTTTGAAAAGTCAGAATATTCCTGTCACAAAAGAAAAAAATTGGATTCAAGTAAGTGATACTTATGTTTTTCATCCTTTAAAATATCTTCAAACTGTCGCGAGTATTGCAAGTAAAACAAAAATAATTTATGAACATACCAAAATTACTGAGATTGAAGAAAAAGATGGAGTCTATCTTTGTAAAGGAGATGTTACGATAAAAGCAAAACAGGTCATTCTTGCGTGTCATTATCCTTTTGAATTGTTCCCATTTTTTCTTCCTATTCGAACTTATATTGAAAAATCTTATATTATGGGCAATTTAATTGACTTAAATAAAAAAGAAACTTTTATTACAACTGGGCATCCTGTTGTATCCAAAAGATACTATGATAATAAGAAAGAAGTCTACGAACTGATTCTTAGTGAATCTCATAACATCTGTGTGAAATTAAATGATAAAAAGAATTTTGAAAATGTAGTAGGAGATTCTAAACCAAAATATCTTTGGTCAAATGAAGATATTATGACTGCAGATTCTTTGCCGTTTATTGGAAAAATTAAAGACCAACTTTACTTAGCAACAGGATATAATACTTGGGGAATGACAAACAGTGTTCTTGCAAGTATCATTTTAAAAGATTTATTAAATGATAAAGAAAACAAATATGCTAGTACTTTTGACCCTTATCGAAAAATGAACTTGGCTACACTTGGACAATATCCAATCAATGTTTTATCGAATACTATAGGAATGGTTCAAAATAAAATTTTCAAAAGAAAAAAATGGTATCCTAAAAATATAAAGTTCTTTCGAGAGAATGGAAAAAGTTTAGCTACCGTTTCCGAAGATGGAAAAGAGTATACGGTCTTAACAACTTGTCCACATATGGGATGTACTTTAATTTATAATGAAATTGAAAAAACATGGGATTGTCCATGTCATGCATCTCGTTTTTCTATCGATGGAACTTGGTTAAAGGGACCTAGTAAAAAAGATATTACTTATTCTATTTCGAAAAATACCAAAGATTAAGCAAGTTTGTCTCATTCGTTTATAAATGTTACTCTCTTTTTTGGGGGTAACATATTTTATTGTAAAATACAAGACTAGTTATTTGTTTCTTTTTGTGGTATTTATTAGATGGTGATGTTATGGATAAACTTTACTTTGCTACGATTTATTTAAAAACAATGGCAAGTGATGACATCTATGACTTTGTTCCTGTTTCAGTTGTGATTGGAACGATAGAAAACGAGACCTTCCTAAGTGTAGATGGAGAAAAATATGAACAAGTTCGAACTTGTCAAAAATATGGTTTTGAAAATGCAACAAAGATAAGTGAGTGGGCAAGTAAGAATGAAAGAAAAGAACTTTATGAGATGTTTCAAGATTATGCTCGGATATGTAAAAAAATATATTTTCTTTATTTAGTAGATAAAAACTTACTCATTCGTTATCATGAAGCAATGCTAACTTATGGAGTAGGGCATTTGCATGGTTTAGAAGAAATTAAAAACAAATATAGGATAAATTCTATAGACAAAAGAGAAAAAATGGAATACACTGAAAATGGAGTGAATCAAAATGAGTGTAGTATCTAAAACAATGTTTATTAGTTTTTTTACCAATCTTTTTCTATCCATTTTTAAAGTGATGACTGGAGTGATTGGGGAGTGTGGAGCCTTAATCGCCGATGGTATCCATTCTTTCAGTGATCTTTCTACCGATTTAGTCGCGATGATAGGACATAAACTATCAAAGAAACCCGCGGATGATGGGCATCCTTATGGACATGGTAAAATTGAATATATGACTAGTATCGTTATATCCGTTGTAATTTTAATATTAGGTATTACCGTGATTATTCATGCCGTTACCAAAGAGATACAAATTCCTAGTATATTAGTCGCGATTGTCAGTTTTATTACGATTTTTATGAAATATCTTTTATCTTCTTATATTATTCGGGTAGGGAAGAAAGAGAAAAATAGTATTTTACTTGCAAGTGGTTATGAAAGTCGTACAGATGTGTTTAGTTCTGTGGTTGTTTTTGTCTCTATTTTATTTATGCAAATTGCCAAAAAAATTGAAATATTTAAGTATGCCGATGTTGTAGCTATGTTACTTGTCGGGTTACTTATTTTAAAAATTGGGTTTGAACTTTTAAAAGAAAATGTAAGTTCTATTTTAGATGAACAAGAAAGTGATGAAGAATATTTAAATCAAATCAAAGACATTCTTTTAGAAAGTCCGGAAATTCGTCGGGTTGATAAATTGAAAGTATTAAAATTTGGAACGTATTATAAATTGGATGCAGAAGTGAGTATGGATCCAAATATGTCTCTTTTAAAAAGTCATCGACATATTCATGAAGCAGAGAATCGGTTAAGAGTTTTTGATGATCGGATTTGGTATATTCAAATTCATGTGAATCCGGATGAGTCTTATTCTCTTAGAAAAGCAAGTAAGGAAGATTTAGAAAAAATAGAAGAATATCGATTGAAATCTGTTTTAGATGATTCTTTCAGTAAAGAAGACAAAGAAAAAAAAGAAGCCTTTGTTAGTAATGAAACTCCAAAACATTTAAAAGATTATCAAATGATTTTACACGATAAAGATGTGATTGGAACTATTGGATATTATATGGTAAAAGATGAGCTTTATTTAGAAGAAATATTTATTGAAAAACGTTTCCGTTACTGTGGAATAGGGACTCGTATTTTAAAGAGTATTATGGAACATCATCCCAATACTTCTATTTACTTATGGGTAAGATGCGAAAATCACTATGCAATTTCTTTCTATAAAAAATTGGGTTTTAAAGAAGAGGTAGTAGAAGCAAATCGTGTTAAAATGCGTTTAAACAAAAATAAAATGTAAATTTACGAAGTTAGAACTGCGTAGGTTTACTTTTTTTTCTTTTCATGTTAATATTAAACTAAGGTGAGAATAATGAATAAAGGATTTACTTTAGTGGAACTTCTAGCAGTCATTGTAATACTTGGTTTACTTGCAACCATTGCAGTTCCAAGTGCCATTGGAATATCAAATAGTATTAAAAAAAATATGTATTGTGAAAAAGTAGATATGATTATATCTGATGCCAAACGTTGGGGAGATGGACATTTAAGTCAATTGTCAACAAGTTGTTATAAAGCTTTAACTGTGAAAGATTTGGTAACTCAAGGAATTACAAGTAAAGAAGATCATGACGATTTTTATATAGAAAATCCTTTTACAGGAGACGGTATGGATGATAATGTAGTTGGAATTTATTTAAACAATAATCGTGCATATGCTTTCTTTATTGAAACGAATACAACATTAAAAGATGCCTGTGATGAAGAAGTTAGAGTTTGTAACAGTGGGGAAAGTCCAAGACAAAATGGACAAATCGTGTGTGTTCAAAGACCTGAAAGAGCATGTTAAAGTTTACAATTCAGTTACTTTTTGATAAAATAAGAACTTATTCGAGGTGACGTGTGATGAAAACAGTGTGTTTGATAGGAAGACCAAATACTGGAAAATCGAGTTTGTTTAATCGATTTGTTGGTGAAGATAAATCGATTATTTTAGATATGCCTGGAATTACGAGAGACCGTATTTATGGGACTGTGACTTATAAAAATAAAACATTTCATATCATTGATACAGGTGGGTTAGAGTTTGGGGAAGATAATTTTCAAAAAGATATTTTGGCTCAAGCAACATTTGCGATTGATGAGGCCGATTTAATTTTATTCGTAGTCGATGGGAAGACAGAACTTAATCAAAGTGATTATCAAATTCGTGATTTACTTCATAAAACAAACAAAGAAGTGATTGTCGTAGTCAATAAAATCGATAACGAAAAAAGGGAAGAAGAAATCTATCGTTTTTATGAACTTGGCTTTGAACATGTTATACCTGTATCTGCCGCGCATAAAATAGGTGTGAATGTCTTACTTGACAAAATCACAGAAGACTTAGCTGAAGATACAGAGGAAGAAGAACAAATTTGTAAGTTTTGTTTCATTGGTAGACCAAATGTTGGAAAAAGCAGTTTAGTTAATGCGATTTTAAATAAAGAACGAGCGATTGTCAGTGATATTGCAGGAACGACCAGGGATGCCACAGACACAAGATTTAAGTATCACGGGGAAGATTACATCATGATTGATACGGCTGGGATGCGTAAAAAAGGACGAATTTATGAATCGATTGAAAAATATAGTTTACTAAGAAGTTTAAAAGCGATTGAACGAAGTGACGTTTGTGTTCTTGTGATTGATGCCGAGGAAGGAATCATTGAACATGATAAGCATATCGCAGGTATGGCGATTGAATCTGGAAAAGCCTTAGTCATCTGTGTGAATAAGTGGGATACTGTAGAAGATGAAAATGCCTTAAAAACTTGGAAAGAAAAATTAAAATATGAGTTTCAGTTTGCAACTTATGCTAAAGTCGTCTTTTTATCGGCCAAAACCAAAAAAAGAATTTCGACATTAATGCCTGAAATCATCTCTGCTTATGAAAATCATCAAAAACAAATTCCAACATCGACTTTAAATAGTATTATTGAAGATGCCACAAACTTACATGAAGCTCCTTCTTACAGAGGAAGAAGATTAAAAATTTATTTTGTAAGTCAAGAGGGAAGTGAACCTCCAAAGTTTACGTTTTCTGTAAATGACAAAGGACTCGTACATTTTAGTTATGAAAGATATTTAGAAAATAAACTTAGAGAAAACATTGATTTAACGGGTACACCTATTATTTTAAAATTTAAAAATAAAGAAGAATAACATTTTCGACAATCTTCGACAATACTCGATAATAGAATACAAAACTTGTCAAAATCTTCTCTTGAAAAAAGGATTTAAGACCGTTAAAATAGGTTGCAGTCACTTAGAAAAAGCGACTGTTAGTCCAAACTTGAATGTTATTGAGGCGGACACTCCTTTCAAAATCCAAAATGAATCAGAACAAAAAATGGACTAACACAAAATGGTTTCCCTTTCATAAAATATCATTAGGTAGGTGTTTTATGGAATTCGGAGACCATTTTTTTGAAAAAGTTGAAAAAAAGACCAAAGTCGATAAGAATACCATTCTATCTTTGGCCGAGAAACTTCAAAACGGGAACATGAAAGATGAAGCAACATTAAGAGAAGTGATCGCGACATTAAGTAAAATGACTGGGAAAACTGTTTCTAAAGAAAAAGAAGATAAGATTATTGAAACGATTACCCAAGATAAAGTTCCTAAAGGAGTCGAAAAAATGTTTTAAAAAAAGTAGAGATTTTGAAGTCTCTACTTATTTTCTTCCTAATAAGTCATCTAAGGAACATGAGAAGTGTTTTGCAAACTCTAAAGCATAAACAGTTGTAATCAAACATTTTCCAGTTTCATATTTATGAATATTAGACTGAGTTGTTTGAAGAGCATCTGCAACTGCTTTTTGAGTTAAGGCTTTAGATTTTCTCGTTTTCTTTAAGTTTTCAGAAACTAAATTAACATCAATCACATCGCCAATTTTACTTTTCATCTTACGATTATCATTTGATAATCCAGTGACATAGTCTAAGCTTACCTTATAATTATTGGCAATCTTATTTAATTGTCGAAGTGGCATGATATCCTTTCCAGTTTCCCAACCTGCATAAGTTGCACGTTGAACGTGAAGTACATCAGCAATATTTTGTTGAGTAATTCCTTCTAGGTTCCTTAATTGTCTTAACCTTTCAAAATTCATTTTTATCACCTACATCTATTTTCGCAAAAGAAAGTGAAATAATCGAGTAGTAGTGGTTGTATATGATTAAAAAATGATAATTTTTCACTTTTTCTCGCGTTTACAACATTATTATAATACAAAATTTTGTTTTTGAACAGAGGAATAGTTTTATTTTTCTATCATAATATGGAAATAGGTGATTATGAATGGATAAGAAAGAATTATTGTCATCCATAGCCAAACGTGGAAATGGAGAAATTTATTTAGGAGTTGTCGGAGCCGTTCGAACAGGAAAAAGTACCTTTATTAAACGTTTTATTGAAAACTTAGTGGTTCCGAATATTACAGATGAATATGAAAAGAAGCGTTGTTTAGATGAAATTCCTCAAAGTGCTCAAGGTAAAACCATTATGACAACAGAGCCTAAGTTTGTTCCATCTTCTGGTGCTAAAATTAAAGTGGATGATTTTGAAGCTGATATTAAGCTTGTTGATTGTGTAGGATTTGTCATTCCAAATTCAGTTGGATATGAAGACCAAGATGGGAACCCAAGAATGATTAAAACACCGTGGTTCAATGATTCCGTACCTTTTGTAGAAGCAGCTGAGATTGGAACAGAAAAAGTGATTAAAGATCATTCTACGATTGGAATTGTAGTAACAACTGATGGTTCTTTTGGCGAGCTCAAAAGAGAAGATTATCTAGATGCCGAGGAAAAAGTCATCAGTGAGTTAATGGCAATTGGCAAACCTTTTATTATTGTTTTAAATAGTAGTAAGCCAAATGCCGATAGTACAAGAGCTTTAAAAGACAACTTAAGTAATACTTATAATGTTCCAGTTCTACCTATAAATGTCGAAGAGATGGAAGAACCAGAAATACTAAATATTTTAAAAGAAGCTTTATATGAATTTCCTGTCATGGATATTGCAATTGATATTCCTGAATGGGTTCATGTGTTATCCAATACTCATGAGATTAAAAAGCATTATTTAGAAAAAATTAAAGAAAGTGTTGGAAGTGTCTCTAAAGTAAGAGATGTGGAAAACATCATCAGTCATTTTACCGATTCCGAAATCATTTCTAAAGCTTATATTAGTAACTTAGATACTGCAAATGGAATTGTATCGATTCGTTTGGAAAGTGAAGATGCTCTTTATCAAAGTGTTTTAAAGAGTTTAGTGGGAGACGCTGCGACAAGTAAAGCGGGACTCCTAAAAGTATTCACGACTTATGCCGAAGGAAAAGAAGAACTAGATGGCCTAAAAGAAGCATTAAGATCTGCCAAAACAACAGGATATGGTATTGTTTTTCCAACCTTAAAAGATATGAAGTTATCGACTCCAGAAATTATTAAACAAGGAAATCGTTATGGTGTGAAGTTAAAAGCGGTTGCTAGTAGTATTCATTTAATGCGTGTCGATGTCGAAAGTACCTTTGAACCTATTATTGGTTCTGAACTTCAAAGTAAAGAACTTATTAACTATTTAATGAAAGACTATCAAACAGATCCATCTAGTATTTGGAAAAGTGAAATCTTTGGACGTAGTTTAGATGTGATTGTAAAAGAAGGAATTCAAGCCAAACTTTCCATTATGCCTGAAAATACTCGTTATAAATTGTCTCAAACCGTGACAAAAATTGTAAACAAAGGGTCAAGTAACTTGATTGCATTTGTCATTTAATGTAAAAATGTGCGAAAAATGCACATTTTTTCTTGCATTTCTTTCTATTTTCTGTTACTTTTAATGTGTAAGGTAATACGGCCTTATGAAATTTGAAAGGGAGGTATAAAAAATGTCAAGACAAGACGTTATTGACGCAGTTGCTGAAAAAGCAGAAATGAGCAAAGCTCAAGCAGGACGTGCATTAGATGCATTCTTCGCTACAGTAGAGGAAGGACTTAAGAAAGGAAAAGATATTACTTTCGTAGGTTTTGGTAAATTCTCTGTTAAAAAACGTGATGCAAGAGAAGGACGTAATCCAGCTACTGGCGAAACTATGAAAATTCCAGCAAAGAAAGTTGTTAGTTTCAAAGTTGGAAAGAAATTAAAAGATTCTGTTCAATAAGAATAAGAAAAGCGAGTCTCATAAAAGGATTCGTTTTTTTATGGTTGAAAATATATGGTTCTTTGTTTATAATAAGACCCATAGGGAGGTTTTTGATTATGGAAAATATTAAAAAGCTTCAGTATCAATTAACGTTTTTGCCTTATTTAGGAAAAGCTAAGATGGAAGTGATTTCAAAAATTGGATTAGATAATGCGAAAAGCAGAGATTTTCACAGTAAGAATTTAAGGGGTATTGATTTGTCAACTGTAGATTTTACAAATGTATGGATTTCTGAATGTGATTTAAGGGATACTTTTGCTCATATTGATCCTCAAACTGTTTTTGGTAAAACCTTGTTTTGTGTCAATCTTGAAGGATTAGACCTAAGCACTCAAGATTTTACAGATGTACTCTTTTTTGATACTAATTTGAAAGGAACTAATGCGCATATTGATCCTCAAAAAGTAAGAGTAAAAAGTTTAAGATATTGTAATTTAGAAGGTTTAGATTTATCGGATGCAAATTTTACAGATTGTTCTATAGAAGGGGTTAATTTAAAAGGAACGAGTGCGCATATTAATCCTCAAGAGATATATGGTAAAAATTTAAGAAAAACTAATTTAAGAGGCTTAGATTTATCGAATGCAGATTTTACAGATGTGTGGATTGATTTCACAGATTTAAAAGGAACCAATGCTCATATTGAACCTCAAAAAGTGAGAGCAAAAAGTTTAAATCATTGTAATTTAAAAGGCTTGAATTTATCGAATGCAGATTTTACAGGTTGTTCTATATACGGAGCTAATTTAGAAGAAACCGATGCGCTTATTGATTTAAATAAAATAAAACGAGACGATGACGAAGAAGTTGGATTCCGAGTAGGAGTTCAGTTAGGATTATCATTTATAAATAGAGGCAATTTATCGGGTTGCCGTGTCATATTAAGTGATGATCCTCAATTTAATGTACAATTTGATTTAACAAATGCGATTCTTTTAGATAGAGAGGAAGTACAAGTAAGAAAACTGGTTAAATAAATGCTAACAAAAAATTTATTCAATATAACGAGTCATAAAAGATTCGTTTTTTTGTAGTTGAAAATTCATGATTATTTGCTATAATAAGACTCATAGGGAGGTTATCTTATGGAAAATATTAAAAAGCTTCAGTATCTATTAACGTTTTTGCCTTATTTAGGAAAAGCTAAGATGGCAGTTATTCAAAAAATTGGATTGGACGATGCGAAAATCAGATTTTTTTTCAGGCAGAATTTAAGTGGCATTGATTTGTCTACTGTAGATTTTACAAGGGTAAATGTAGTAGAGTGTAACTTAAAAAACACCAATGCGCATATTGACCCTCAAAAAGTGTATGAAAAAGATTTAGGAGATTGTAATTTAGAAGGAATAGATCTTTCTAAAGCTTCCTTTAACAATGTTAGAATAGTAGGAGCTAATTTAAAAAATACAAAAGCTTTTATTAATCCTCAAACTGTTTTTTTGAAAACTCTATATGATGCCAATCTTGAAGGATTAGACCTAAGCACTCAAGATTTTACAGATGTACTCATTTTTAATACTAATTTAAAAGGAACGAATGCGCATATTGATCCTCAGAAAGTGAGAGAAAAATGTTTAAGATATTGTAATTTAGAAGGACTTGATTTGTCGAGTGCGGATTTTACAGATTGTGACATAGATGGAGCTAATCTAAGGGGAACGAATGCTCATATTAATCCTCAAAAAGTTCAAAGGAAAAGTTTATTCTGTTGTAATTTAGAAGGAATTGATTTGTCGAGTGCGGATTTTACAGGTGTGTCTATTTATGACACCGATTTAAGAGATACCAATGCTCATATAGATCCTCAAAATATCGAATATCAAAGTTTAAGAAATTGTAATTTGAAAGGCTTGAATTTATCGGATGCAGATTTTACAGATGTTAATATATATGGAGCTAATTTAGAACAAACTGATGCATTTATTGATTTAAATAAAATCAAACGATATTATTATGAATTCAATACAGAATTAGAATTAGGAAGAATAAAAAAAGGTAATTTATCAGGGTGTCGTGTTATATTAAGTGATGATCCTAGAGTTAATGAACAATTTGATTTAACAAATGCGATTATTTTAGATAGAGAAGAAGTACAAACAAGAAAACTTGTTAAATAAATAACTAAGAAAAAAATTTATTCAATATAACGAGTCATAAAAGATTCGTTTTTTTTATTTGAAAATATACTGTTCTTTGCTATAATAGAGATAGATAAGGTGATTATATGTTACAAATGGAAAATATAAATAAAATAGAATATTTAAAAAAAGTGATAGAAGAATTAAAAGCATATTCTATTTCACTCGAAAAGGAAAGTCAAAAATTAGATTTATTAATTTCAAATTACAAATTAAAAAAAGAACAAGAACAAAAAGAAGGAAGTTTGGTTTTAAGTTCTTATGCAAATCCAGAAACAGAGTTATCTGTAGAACTCATGAAAATAGAAATGGATTTAGAAATTTATATTTTATTTTTAGAACTGATTCATTTAACAGAAGATTGGAATTTAGATGTGAATTTAGAAAAATTTGATATTATTGAAAACAAACTAGAAAAGCTTGTTTTAACTTTTGGGGATATGGATCTTCAAAAAGAGATTTATAAACGTTATCATAATTTGCTTCTTAAAAAAATCATTCAAGATTATCAAGAAGAAAAAGAAGAATATATAAATTACTATCAAGATTTAAAAAAATTTCCATACTTAATAGAGAGTATTCAAAGTTATGGAAAAGCAAATTTTCTTTCTTTACCAGAACATTTAGAAAATTATACATTAGAGACTATATTAGAAGACTATCTTTGTTCTACTAAGCAAGAAATCATCTCTATTGAAGAAAAAGAGACGAAAGTCGAAGTGAAAGAAGAAAAGAGTTCTACTCATACTTCGTTTAGGAGCACATTAAAAAGAATTCAATCTGAAATGATTCCACTTGCTTATTTAAGAAAAGCAAAAGAAGCAGTTATTGAAAGAGTTGGAGTAGAAAGAGCAAAATCAAAACATTTTAGAGATGCAGATTTAAGTGGTATTGATTTATCTACTGTAGACTTTACTGATGCATGGATTTTTCGTTGTGATTTAAGTAATACATCTGCGCGTATTAATCCTCAAAAAATTTATAATAAAGATTTAAGAAGATGCAATTTAGAAGGTTTAGATCTCTCTAATGCGGATTTTACAGGTGTTTATATAGAAGGAGTTAATTTAAAAAATGCCAAAGTTTTTATTGATCCTCAAACTATTGCTCTGAAAAGATTAATTGAAGTCAATTTTGAAGGATTAGAGCTAAGCCATCAGGATTTTACGGGTTGTGAGATTATGGGAGCAAATTTAAAAGGTACAAATGCTCATATAGATCCACAAAAAGCAAAATGGAAATGTTTAGAAGGTTGTAACTTAGAAGGGCTTGATTTGTCGAGTGCGGATTTTACAGATGTTGACATCTCAAAAGCTAATTTAAAAAATACCGGAGCACATATTAATCCGCAAACTGTGAAACGAAAAAATTTATACCATACCGATCTCGAAAACTTAGATTTAAATAGTCAAGATTTTACCGACTGTACTATACGAGCAGCTAATCTAAAAGGAACCAATGCACATATTGATCCTCAAAAAGTGGAAGAGAAAAGTTTAAGAAATTGTAACTTAGAAGGACTTGATTTGTCAAATGCCGATTTTACGGATTGTGATATATCAGGAGCCAATCTAAAAGGTACAAATGCTCATATTGATCTTCAAACCATTAAGGAGAAAAATCTATCTGGTGTCAATTTTGAAGGGTTTGACTTAAGTAGTCAAGATTTTACAAAATGTTATATAGGTGGAGCCAATTTAAAAGGAACCAATGCTCATATTGACCCTCAAAAAGTTCAAGGAAAAATTTTAGATTATTGTAATTTAGAAGGCCTTGATTTGTCTAGTGCAGATTTTACATATTGTTCTATATACGGAGCTAATTTAAGAGAAACAAATGCTTTCATTGACTTAAATAAAATTCGTTATTGTTATGAAACATTAAAATATTTAACGAAAAAAGGAGATTTGTCGGGATGCCGTATCATATTAAATGATAATCCTTTAATCAATGAAAAATTTGATTTAACAAATGCAACGATTTTAAATGAAAGCTCAATTGAAAAAATGATTAAATAAGAGAAATGAAAAGAAAGAGGTAAATAAAATGATCGACTTGCATATGCATACAAATTATTCAGATGGAACAGATAGTTTAGCAGAACTTTTAAGTAATGCAGAAAATCAAAAACTTGAGATCATTTCCATTACGGATCATGATCAAGTTGCGGCTTATCAAGAACTTGAGGAAAATCCAAGTTTAAGAGAAAAATTTTCTGGTATGATTATACCAGGATCGGAACTGAAAGCAGTTTATGAACATGTTCCAATAGAAATACTCGCATATGGAATAGATTATAAAAAATTAAAAATTCATCAAATTGATCAAGAAACATTACAAAATGAAGCATTAAAAGCATTCACAAAGAAAATTGAAGAATTGGGATTTAAATTTAACAAAGAGAATTTATATATTGATCGGAATGATCCAACCAAACAATGGGCATCTTTTGTCATAGCAAATGAAATTCTAAGTTATAAAGACAATGAGGAATTAATTAAACAATATGGAAATTTCACGGCTACTGGTTTTTTTAGAATGCACGCGAGTAATAGGCATAGCGTTTTCTATTATGATGAAACGGTTCATTTCTTAACTATCAAAGAAGTTGTGGATAGAATTCATGACGCGGGAGGATTAGCATTTTTAGCCCATCCATTTTTATATCCTTTTGATAATAAACAACAAACAATAGAAACTATTTTAGCAACAACTAATGTAGATGGTGTTGAAGCAGAATATCCTTTATTTTCTTTAGAAGAACGTGAGTTGATTAAAAATTTAGCTCATAAATATCATAAATATATTTCTGGTGGTTCGGATTATCACGCAAAAACAAAACCAGATATAGAAATGGGAACAGGAAAAGACAAGAATTTAAATATTCCTGCTAGTTTTATTCAAGACTGGATTAATAAAGTACAAAAGATATAAATTTTATTCTACGAAATATAAACAGCGAGTCATCAAAGATTCGTTTTTTATTGAAAATTTATGGTACTTTGTTATAATAAGCTTGCAGGGAGGTCTTCTTATGTTACAAATGGAAAATATCAATAAAATCGAGTATTTAAAAACAGTGATAGAAGAATTAAAAACATACTCTGTTTCGCTTGAAAAAGAAAGTAAGAAATTAGATTTGTTGATTTCGAGTTATAAATTAAAAAAAGAACAAGAACAAAAAGAAGGAAGTTTAGTTCTAAATCACTATGGAAATCCAGAAACAGAGCTATCTGTAGAACTCATGAAACTAGAAATGGATTTAGAAATTTATATTTTATTTTTAGAACTTATTCATTTAACTGAAGATTGGAATTTAGATGTGAATTTAGAAAAATTTGATATTATCGAAAGCAAATTAGAAAAAATAGTCTTAACTTTTGGAAATATGAATCTTCAAAAAGATATTTATATGCGTTTTCACAATTTGCTTCTTAAAAAAATTATGAAAGATTATCAAGAAGACAAGGAAGAATATATAAATTATTATCAAGATTTAAAAAAATTTCCATATTTAATAGAAAGTATTCAAAGTTATGGAAAATCAAGTCTTCTTTCTTTACCAGCACATTTAGAAAATTATACATTAGAGACTATTTTAGAAGATTATCTTTTTTCTACCAAACAAGATATAATTTCTATCGAAGAAAAAGAAACAAAAGTGGAAGTAATCGAAGAGAAAAGTATTTTTTATACATCAATTTGGAAGAAAGTAAAACAAATTCAGCTTCGACTAAGACCACTTTCTTATTTAGGAAAAGCGAAAGAAGAAGTCATTCAAAGAATTGGAATAGAAAAAGCTAACAGCAAAAATTTTGAATATACAGATTTAAGCGGTATAGATTTATCTACTGTAGATTTTACAGATGTTGGGATCGTAGGAGCTAATTTAAGAAATACAGGGGCACATATTAATACTCAAACGATTGCAGGAAAAAGTCTAGCTTTGGCAAAACTTGAAGGCTTAGACTTAAGTGGGCAAGATTTCACTGGTTGTGAAATAGAAATGGCAAATTTAAAAGACACGGGTGCACACATTGATCCTCAAACGATTGAAAATAAAAGACTATCTTATGCTAATCTTGAAGGCTTAGACTTAAGTGGTAAAGATTTCACAGGTTGTGATATAGAAGGATCTAATCTAAAAGGAACTGGATCTCATATAGATCCACAAAAAGTGGTAGGACAAAGTTTAAAAGACTGCAATTTAGAAGGCCTTGATTTATCAGAAGCTGATTTTACAGATGTACAAATAAGAGGTGCAAACTTAAAAGGAACAAATGCACATATTGATCCTCAAAAAATTCTTAATAAAAGTTTAGGAAGATGCAATTTAGAAGGCTTAGACTTATCCCATGTGTCCTTTGCAGGGGTATATTTAGAAGAAACAAATTTAAAAGATACGTTTGCTTACATAGTGCCAGGAGAAGTATTTATCAATCATGATGTAAAAAGCAATATAGAAAATTGTTTTATCATGCAAAATCCTTATACAGAAGATTTTTTTGTTTTTTGTGACGGAAAATGTATTTTAACTCCAACTTGTCCTAATTTACTTTTTGCAAGTTATGCTGATAAAAAAGAAATCATTATTCAAAAAATTGGGATGGAAAAAGCTCTTCAACAAGATTTTTCGGAAGTTGATTTTACAGATATAGATTTATCGAATGTGGATTTTTCAAAAATAAAACTATATAAAACAAAATTAAAAGGAACAAATGCTCATATTGATCCAAAAGAGATGCGTTATAAAAATTTTACAGATTGTAACTTTGAAGGACTTGATTTATCAAAATCTGATTTTTCAAGAGCCATTTTAAAAAATACGAATTTAAAAAATACTCATGCTCCTATCAATCCTCAAACGCTTGCAAAAAATTCAGTAGAAAACTGTAATTTAGAAGGTTGTAATCTTCAAAAAGCAAATTTTAATCATACGATGATAAAAGGTGCAAGTTTTGTAAATACACTTGTAAATATAGATCCACAGTGTGTTTTTAAAAAATGTTTAATAGATGTAAATCTGAGGAATGTTCCTATGGCTTCCAAAAATTTTTCGGGCTGTGAGATAAAATGTGCAAACTTATCAGGAACGAATGCTCATATTAATCCTCAAAAAGTGTGTGAAAAAAGTTTAGAAGGTACTAATTTAGAAGGACTTGATTTATCTAAAGCAGATTTTAAAGATGTTTGTATTACCGGGGCCAATTTAAAAAATACAAGTGCTCATATAAATATACTAACTATAGAGGAGAGTTGTGATTGGGATTTATCATATACCAATTTTGAAAATTTAGATTTAAGTAAAATAGATTTTGGACACTTTTACCTAGAGGGCGCTAATTTAAAAGGAACGAATGCTCATATTGACCCTCAAAAAATCAGTTTTCGTAGTTTAAGAAGTTGTAATTTGGAAGGTTTAGACTTAAGTGGTAAAGATTTTACAGATGTTAATATAAATGGGGCCAATTTAAGAAAAACTTATGCGTTTATTGATTTAAATAAAATTAAGCATCCTAAATTAGAATTAATAAAGACAAAAGGCAATTTATCAGGTTGCCGTGTCATATTAAGTGATGATCCTAGAGTTAATGAAAAATTTGATTTAACGAATGCAATTATTTTAGATAAAGAGGAAGTTCAAGTAAGAAAACTTATTAAAAAATAAAAAAAAGAAGCTTTTGAGCCAGTTTAACTTAATTCTTCTTTTTTTCAATGGTTACTGTATAACCATGTTTTTTTATGATTTTCATAAATGTTTTAAAGGTATAATTTCTAATTCCTCTTTCATATCCTTGAATGGTCATCCCACTAAGACCAATACTTTTTCCAAACTCTTCTTGAATGAGTCCGGTTCCTTCCCTTAAAAATTTCATGACATCTTTTTCTGAGTAATCATTTGCAATAAATTTCATATTTATACTTTCATCCTTTCTTGACAAGCATACAATATGAATGTATAATTTGATTATAATCCATACAGAACGAATGGGAATATATAGGTGATTCACATGAAATTAAAAAAATTTAAAGAAAGAGATAACAAAAGAATAGGGATCATAGTGTTTACAATAACATGTATTTTACTAGTTAGTGGAGTAATACTTTATAGAACATTTGCGATATTTGAAGTAAGAACAAATCAAAATGTGATTAAAGGAAAAGTAGGGGACATGGGAGATTTAGAGTTTGTTTTTTATAAAGATGATGGCATAGTAAAAGAAGCTCCTAAAAAAGGAGAAGGTTATTCATTAGATACAAGTTCTAGTTATTGTGTAGATTTATTAAATGACAAACAGGTAAGTAATGTTAATTGGGATTATGAAAATTGGAGTATAGAAATTAAAAATGTTTCTACTACGAAAACAAAATGCTATCTTTATTTCAAACAAATTTATAAGGATTCAGAATTAAACGGTGCTATACCAGATCTTGGAAATGGACGACTTGTCCCAGTTCAAATTATGAATAATGCTAAGCCAAGTGATGTAGAATACATAAATGCTTTGCAAAATTATGGTGGAAAAGTCATAAAAGCAGATATTACGGATGAATGGTATAATTATGCCAATAAACAATGGGCAAATGCCGTGATACTTAAAGATGGTGTGTCAGATAATTATGCATCTGGACAAGAAATACCCGAAAGTGATATTGAAAGTTATTTTGTGTGGATTCCAAGGTATAGATATCAATTAAAAGAAAGTGAAAGTACATATAATAATTATTCTGACAGAACTTCTTTAGGCGTACATTCAAACAACGATAGTGTTCCAAATTTAGGCTTAAAAAATCCATATAAAATAGTCTATGAAACTGTAGATTCTGGTTTATCGACTGGTACTCAACAAAATGATTGGCTGACTCATCCTGCTTTTGTCTCTTTTCATGCAAATGGAATGTGGGTCGGCAAATTTGAAACTGGAACAACACTCATTGAAAATTATAATGTGTTAAATAGTTCCGCTATTCAAATAAAACCTAATACTTATAGTTGGAGATCTATCGATATTTCTCATGCATTTTATAATTCTTATAATTATTTACGGGATTTAGATAGTCATATGATGAAAAACACAGAATGGGGTGCAGTTTTCTATTTGACTTATTCCAAATATGGTAGATGCAGTGAAACAGAATGTAAAGAAGTAAGATTAAATAATAATGGTAATTATATAACAGGATATTCTGCAAGTAAAGATGCAACTTGTGGATATACAGCATCAAATGAAGAATGTAATAAATACGAAAATGTGAAAATCAATCAGGATGGGAACTATAGTTATAATTATTATAATCCGTTAAGCATGGAATCAAGCACAACAGGAAATTATTCAGGAATTTATGATATGTCTGGAGGAGCAGGAGAATTTGTTATGGGGGTTATGCAATCTTCTCTTACTAATAGAACACCTACTACGGGAATTAATTCTACTACAAATTCTGGATTTAATGGTCCCTATTCTAAAATGGATGGAGAAAAAGAAGATGGATTACTTATGCCTCAAAGTAAATATTATGATTTATACGAATTTGGTACCACTGAGAAAAATTATTTCTTAGGACATTTAGGGGATGCTACAAAAGAGACTGGTCCTTTTTATACCATTCAGTATAGTTATGGTCAAAATCTTACACAATCCATAAGTAGTTATTTTGCTGATATGGCATACTTTATTTATTCAGATTTTCCGTGGTTTCTTCGAAATGGAAGTATGAGTCATGGAAGTGAATCGGGAATTAGCACATTTATGGGTGCTCGTGGTATAGCAGGTATAGGAAATACTTTTCGACTTATCCTTACTCCATAATTGCAAAAAGTAAATTTTGTAAAGTTTTTATGTCAATAGTTGAATAAACTGGGGAATCATAGTATACTTTTAATAGGTGGTGCTTATGTTAAAAAGAGTCATTAGTGCAATTGTTCTAGCTCTTATTTTGATCCCATTATTTATTGCTGGTGGAAGAGCATTTACAATAGCTATCGGTATTCTATCTTTGCTTGCACTGAAAGAAATCATTGATTTAAAACAAAGTCATTCTAAGATTCCTAATGGTATTGTTTTAGTTGCTATGTGTGCTTTATTCTTTTTAGTCATTTATAATTTTGATACGATTAATGGAATTCCAGGGGTGGTTCTTGCTATACTCAGTTTTGTCTTTTTACTTCCAACATTGTTTCCATATAAAAAGGGAGATTATGAAACGAAAGATGCTTTTTATTTAATGGGTGTATTGGTCTTTTTGGGAATCTCATTTCACTCGGTTCTCGTTCTTAGAAATGAAAATTTATATTTACTTTGTTATATTTTATCAATACCAATATTTACGGATATCTTTGCTATGCTGATGGGAAAATGGTTTGGCCATAAAAAAATTACACCAGTGATTAGTCCAAACAAAACTTATGCGGGTTGTATCTGGGGAGCAATATTTGGAACAATCGGACCAACTGTTTTGTATTATTTTCTCATTAGTAACCAAAATATAGTAGGAATACTTTTACAGAGTTTCGTATTATCTGTCATAAGTCAATTTGGAGATTTGTTATTCAGTAAAATTAAAAGAGAAAATGACATTAAAGATTTTTCTAATTTAATATCAGGACATGGTGGAATATTAGATCGGTTTGATAGTTTCTTATTTGTAATTCTCGCATTTATGATATGGAAAGGGTTTTAGGCGATAAAAATGTGGATTCTTAGTTTATTATTATTTATCTTAATTTTAGGAATAATTATTTTAGTTCATGAATTTGGACATTTCATTTGGGCAAAGACTTGTGGAGTATATATTTATGAGTTTTCCATCGGAATGGGACCAGTTATTTTCTCACACAAAGGAAAAGATGGAATTTATTATAATATTCGTGCATTTCCGATTGGTGGATTTGTGCAAATGGCTGGAGAGATTTACGAGGATGATTCTGAAATCAAAAAAGAAAAATTTTTATGTAATCGTCCATGGTATCAACGTTTAGTCATTCTTGTGGCTGGTGTTATGAACAACTTTATTCTTGCTTTAGTATTACTTTTCGTTATGGCACTTATTTGGGGACCAACGTCTTCTAATCCTACCATATTAGATGTACAAGAGGGTTCAGCTGCGATGGAAGTAGGGTTACAAGATGGCGATAAAATTACAGCGATTAATGGACATCATTTTGATTCATGGGATGTCGGACAAATTTATTTATATTATAAAGATGCCGATGGGGTTTATGAATTTGAAATTGAAAGAAATGGGGAGACCAAGACTTTTGAAATTACACCAAAAACAGTAGAAGAAGATGGGGAAGAGAGAAAAGTTTTTGGAATTCAAATGGATAATACGGCTCCAAAAGGCTTCTTACAAAGCATTGGATTCGTTTTCCGGAAATTCTGGGATGTCATTTGTTCCATGGCTGTTACTGTTTGGGGACTTATCAGTGGACAAGTTTCTGTAAGTAATTTATCTGGACCTGTTGGAATTTATCAAGTCGTTGACCAAAGTGTCCAATATGGAATTCAACAACTTATCTATATCACGGCATTCTTATCTATCAATGTTGGATTTATTAATATTTTACCGTTCCCAGCTTTTGATGGTGGACATGTGTTCTTTATGATTATAGAGAAAATAAAAGGAAGCAAAATTAATGCAAAGTTTGAAAATGTTTGTACAATGATTGGTTTTGCATTGCTCATGCTTCTCATGGTCGTGATTACCATTCAGGATATTTTGAGGTTATTCTAAAGGGCGAAAGCTCTTTTTTTCTTTGTATTCCATTAAGATAAGAAATGGCTTCTTCTACATTTTGATCCTTTAAACCATTTCCTTTTAAATAAGAATCGGTTTGAATTAAATGAAGTTTTTGTTCTTCCGAAAAAGTTTTTTCTTCATCATCTAGAATAATATAATCTGTAATTTCTTGATGTTCTTTTAAATAAGCGTCAATTTCTAAATTTCTTTTGTTTCCTAGATAAGGAGTTACTCCATAAATAGGAATTTTACACATTTCTAAAAATCTTTGAAAGTATTCATTAAAACGATCTGTATTTGTAAGAACTACGAAAGATCCTGTTTCTAAAATAATTTCTTTTAAACAATGAAGACATTTTGGATTCATGGAAAACATTTCATAACGTATTTTATCTTCTTCTGTTCTTAAAATTTTACTAAATGCATTTCTTATTTGTTGTTCTTTCATTAAATAATTCTTACTATTTAAAACACCGTCTTTATCTAAAAATATAACTTTCATATGATATCACCATTACTATTTTATCACCAAATGTAGTCAAAAGTACAAAATTTTGTTATAATGTGTTTGTGTCTTGGTAGCTCAGTTGGATAGAGCGTTAGCCTCCGAAGCTAAAGGTCATGAGTTCGAATCTCATCCAAGACACCAGATTGAATGTAAAGCCTTGGAGTAAGGCTTTTTAAAATGCAAAAAAAGGAATTTTTATAAACAAAAAGGATAGTCAATGACTAACCTTAGTAGAATGCCTAACAGCACTTGTCATAATATTGTATTGAAACAATACCGTAAAAAGTATTTCTACTCTTGTAAAAGTTATCTAAGCGGAATGCCATCTTTAAAAATTAACGAATAGACTTATATGTTCCTCAAAACAAAGTTCTTCACAATGCTATTCATGACATATAATTTAGACTGACTCATATGTTCCTCGAGTATCTCTTCACAATGCAGTCAATTACTACTTGTAACAAATTTATTATAACGAAACATTAGACGTGTGTCAATATGTAATATTTTTGCTTGTTTCGAAATAATAGTATAGAATCATTTCTTTTCGAATGTAATAGTAATATTTAACTTTTTGGCAATGTCATAGATATCAGAAAAATAGAAACGATTGATGCCTCTTTCAATTCCTTTTGCCCAAGAACGACCATTTTTCCCAATTAAATTTCCAAACTCTTCTTGAGTAAGTCCTGACCATTCTCGTAAAATTTTAAACATTTCTTCTGGTTTATAATGTTCTGATGTCACTTTCATTTTCTTTCACCTAACATAAGGGTACTACGAAAATACCTTTAAAATGATAATATGGTACTTGACAGATACCTTTAAAAATAATATACTTGAAATAGTAGGTGAGGATATGAGGCTAGAAAAATTTAAAGAAAGAAATCATAAACAATTTGGAATTATAGTATTTACGATTATCTGTATTTTGCTAGTAAGTGGAGTTGTTTTATATCGAACATTTGCTATTTTTGAAGTGAAAACAAATCAAAATGTGATTAATGGAACATTGGAAGATCCAGGAAACATTTACTTTGCTTTTTATGTGGATAACAATATTCAAAAAGAAATGCCTCAAATTCATAGCGGATATATATTAGATGAAGATGCAAGTTACTGTGGAATAAATGGACAGGATGATGAAAAGATTCATGTATCTTTAACCGAAGATTATACAGTACATGTAAGTGGAATGACTACGTCAAGAACGAAATGTAATTTATATTTTGTGAAAGGTGCTTTTATTTTAGGAAAACCAGTGAAAGCCGTGACCAGTGGAGATGGACTTTATGAAGTCAAACATGAAGATAGTTCATTAGATGAGGGATTTAAGCAAACCGAATGGCGTTATGCGGGGACAAATCCAAATAATTATATTAAATTTAATGATGAAGATTGGCGCATCATAGGACTTGTGAATGTCATGATAGATGAAGATAATACAATAGAACAAAGAGTAAAAATTGTTAGAAATGAAAGTATTGGATCTTTTGCTTGGGATAAAGATGACAATAATGATTGGACAAAATCGAGTCTTATGGAAATGTTAAATGGAATTTATTATAATAGTGAAAGTGGAGAATGTTGGAATACTAGTGATAAGACTGAAAGTGTATGTAATTTTGATGGTAGTGAAAAAATAAAAGGGTTAAATTCTTTATCACATGATATGATTGATGAAGATATTTCTTGGAATACAGGATATGGAATGCGAGTAAATAGTTATGTAAATGATTTATATGAAAAAGAACGTGGCAGTAATAGTTATAATGGTCAAGCAATTGTTTGGAATAAAGAAAATAGTAATTTTGCAATTTTTCATGGGGTAGGGCTTATTTACCCTAGTGATTATGGATATACAACAGATGGAGGAGAGGAAGGACGAGATGCATGCTTATCCAAAATATTGTTTAATATACAATCGAATGATACGTATAGTTTAGAATGCTATAATAGCAGTTGGATAAAGCCAAATTCTAAATACATATGGACGATTACATCTAGAAATGATGGGAATATATACGCTTATGGAATAGATCCTAATTTATCTATTTATACAAGTAATGGTACATATCATGCTTTACAAACATATCCTTCTTTGTATTTAAAACAAAGTATTAAAATTGTAGATAATGGACAGGATGGTAGTCAAGAAAAACCATATACATTATCTTTGTAAATTAAATTTAAAAAAATAATCTTTTTTATTATTCTCGCGTTATAATAGAAGTAGTAAAGGAATGATGAAAAATGATTTTAACGAGTTGTCATGAAAATTGGAATTCGAATAAATATAAACCGGTTGCTATTTCTGGAAATCGTGGAAAAGATGCGAATTACATAGGAGAGTGCTATCCTAAGTTAGCACCTAAATTAGGCTTATGGAAAATTTGGCATGAAAATATTGGAGTGATTTCTGAAGAAGAGAACAACCATTATTATATTGAAGAATATTATAAACAAGTTTTATCCAAATTAAATCCTCAAGAAGTTTATGAAGAACTAGATGGTTCTGTACTACTTTGTTATGAACAACCAGATAAGTTTTGCCATCGTCATATAGTTGCCTCTTGGTTTGAACTTTTACTAAATACTTGGGTTCCAGAAGTGAAAACAGAATCTGATAGAATTATTCAAGTAGAAAGACTTTCTTATATTAAAGAATATTTACAAGAAGTGATGGCTAAGGAAGATCATGAAGTATTGAAATTACAGAGGGTAGGAGACGATTATGGTAGAAAGTAAAATCAAAGAACTATGGGAAAGTGATCAAACCATTTATTTCTTTGATGTCGATGGAGTTCTTGCTCCTTTAGAACTTGGCGAATACAATCATTATTACTATGATGATGAAAAATGGAATGAAATGTTACAAACCACAGATTTCTATGATCAAATGAGACCAAACAAAACTATTCAAAGATTTTTAAAAACCAAAGATATGTCAAAAGTTTATGTAGTGACCAAAGGATGTAATGATGTAGAATTGCAGCAAAAGATTCATTTTTGTTCTAAAAACTATGGAATCTTAAATAATCATGTATTTTTAGTTCATCATGATGATGAAAAGTTGGACGTGATGAAAAAAATACAAAAGAAATATCCTGATTTAGAATCCAAATACTTTGTAATGATTGATGATACAGTTCGTGTGTTAAATCATGTGATGGAGAATTCTAATTTTTCTACCGTGCACATTAGTAGTTTTTTTGAATAAATAAAATAGAGATTAGTTGTGAATCTCTATTTTTCTATGTAATAAGCATAGTATTCATCATAAGTGATTTGTTCTTCATAACAAGTCGTCGCGGCTTCTTTTCCTACATATCGCCAGTGCCATGATTCTGGTTCATAACCTGTAAGATATGTTTTTCCTTCTGGATATCTTTCAATAAAGCCATATTTATGAGCATTTTCTTTTAACCATTTATATTCTTCGCTGTCTTTAAATTCGGTTCCTGATGGAGCAGTGGTACTTGTCATATCTACTACAAGTCCGGTTTGATGTTCCGAATGTCCTGGTCTTGCCGCGATACTCTCAGCTGCTTTTTCACCCTGTGATTTTTTTAAGTCATCATAGATTTCTTTTTGAGAAGCATAATCTCGGTAGCTTGAAGTCACCATTAAATAATATCCTTTTTCTTTAGCAGCTTGCCATAAATTTAAAAATTCATCATAGGCATAATCAATTAAAAGATTGTCTCCTTCTTCTCCATAAGAATAGGTAAGAGGAATCACTGAAATATTTTCTGGAGTGTAATCTTCTTTTAAAGCATAAAACTTATTTACTATCATTTGTTCATTTAAAGAAGTATCCGACTCATATTCTTCTTCGTACCATTTTAAATTTGCATGAACATTTACGATTGCAACAACTTTAGCTAAATCTTCTTCCTCTTCTTCTTCCGCATATTCCATATAAGTATCTAAGTTCTTAAACAAGAAATATTTTTGATTTAGAAAATCTAAAATTTGATCATTTTTTTCTTTTTCTAAAATGGTTGTTAATTCTGTCTCAGATAATTTTTCTTGCAAAGTCTTAGTTTGTTCTAGAGTATAACCTTTTTCCATCAGTTTATATTCCATCGTTTCTTTATATTTTGCATCATTATAATAGTTGATTCCCAAAACAATTCCAACAATAATAACAACAATTCCTGCAAAAATATAATAAGCTTGCTTTTTAAGTTTCAATTTTTTCTTTTTCATATGAACCCCAATCTTTCTAAATTTATTATAGCACGTTTTCCATTTTTTTCCGATTTTTTCTTGCCTTTTTGTGAAAATTGATGTATCCTTATATTAGGATACAGAAGGTAGGGAAGCAGTATGGTAGTAGAAAACAATAGAGAAGTTTTAAATTATTGCCCAAATTTCAATCGTATTGTTAATTTTGAATATGCAAAAGATGATAAAATTAGTTTACAACTCATTCGAGTTTATAAAGATTATATTTTTAAAGCGAATATCCAGAATAGTGATGAAGTCAAATGTATTCGTGATTTAGATTATGTCATAGGTCGTTATATGGATGATTATGCTTTTCGTAGAGAACTAAGAACTGAGATTGTTCATGTCAAAGTTAAAAAGACATGTACAGATATATTAAGAGCCATTGTGGAAAGTATTATTCATATTTTTGATAATTATTTAGAAAATTCAACAAGAAAAATAAGAATTGCACGTTGGATTTAAGTTTTTTTGCAAAAAAGTGTTGTCAAAACAAAAAGAATTTGATACAATAGCTTTGCTTATGGCGAGATAGCTCAGCTGGCTAGAGCACACGGTTCATACCCGTGGGGTCGTGAGTTCGATCCTCACCCTCGCTACCAGTGATAATTCACAAACCTTTATTTACAAGGGTTTGTTTTATTTTAATAAATAATACATATTATACAAATTTTTGCATATGCTATATTTGACAAATAATATATTTTTTGATATATTGTTTGTACCGAGAGCACTTTGTGCTTTGTCAAGGTGGACAGATTTATGTTGGTCTGTGGACTAAGTGTATGTATATACACCACATAAACTGGGAAGTGGAGCAATCCACTTTTTTTATGGAAAATATTTTATTATATTAATTCCTGCTACTTTGTTATTTCTCATCATGGTTCTCCAAATATTATTTGCGATAATATCTGATGCTTGAATTATAATACTATCTTTTGAGTTTTGAGTATAGATTTTAACTACCAAAGAGCTAAATAATATAGGAGTTGTTTTAGTACCATAGTTGAAATTTACAATTCCTTTTACTAATTCTTCATATATTCCTTCGTCCAATTTGTATCTTCCATTTGTTTTTGCACTTTCTTGGTCCATATTTATAATTAAAACAACTGGTTGATATGGATTGATTTTTTTATCATTTATTAAATGAACAACAATTTCTTTTATTAATGATTTTATAATATAATCTTTATATCTTCCTCTGGCATCTTTACTAAATAAAATATCTTGTTTCGTTATTTGAGAATTATCTACAATTAATCCTACAGTATCATATTTATAAATAAATCTTAAAAATCTTAATCTATAAATCCTTTAAGTTCACTAATATTTTTATATATTTTTTTTGAAGCAATTTGGTTTCTGATTTCTTTATAAGTGGCTTTAAATTTTTCTAATTCTTGTTTATTAGTAAAAACCAAACCTGCATAAACTAAATATTTTTCATTATTATTAAGTTTTCCACTATCATCTAAAGAAATATATATAATCTGTTCATTTTTCATTTTTTCACTTCCTTATCAATTAAAATTATCACAAAAACATAATACTATTGTATAATATGACCCTAAAAAAAAGTCAAATTTTGAAAATTTTGAAAATTTCAAAATTTAAAACGTGAAAATTTAAAATATGAACAATTTATGAAAAATAAAGATTCTTAAGAAAATAAGTGATATAATAGGACTGATGAATATTTTGAAGAAAAAGAGATATTTATTCTATTCAATATGATAAGTATAAACCACCATATCTTTAATTCACCTTTTATAAAGAAGGGAAGGAGTGATTCTATATGGCAAAAGTCACATTTGTATTGCATAGTTGGGGACATCAAGAACTTCAAAGTTACTTATTATCTTTGGAAGGAATTCAAGAAGTGTCTATTGAAAACAATGAAACGATAAAAATAGAGGTTACTTATGAACCATCCCTTATCAGTGCATATAGAATTCGGTTGGAAATTTATTTGTTTTTAAATCATATCAAAGGACCATCAGTCTTGCTTGCATTTGATAAACACTTTGAGGGAAAGCTAGCATGTGACCGATTAGAAATTAAAAATTTGTGTTGTGAATATTGTTATATGTCAGGTATCGACACGCTTTTTGAGAAAAAAGGAATAGAAAAAGCTGAAGGGAACTATGACCCTCAAAAAGATGACAGAGATGTTTTCATTGATATTTTTTATAATCCTGAAGTTTTAACTTTAGAAGATATCAAACAAATAGAAAAAGACTTAGATTTATAAAGAAATTACTTAAAGAAAAAATATTTGGCCATTTTGATGACATAAGCTTCAATCGTATCTAAATCTTCTGTAATTTCTTTTTTAAAATAACGAATAATGAGTTCTAAAGTGCCATCTGTAAAAAAATAAATGTTGAGGGTTGGAGAAGAAGTAAAATTCTGTTTTAAAACACTCACAATTTTTTTAGATAAACGGTTGGTAAAATGCATAGAGTTCTCGGCATTTAAAAGTTTGAAATACATATTTTCATTTTCTTTAATATACTTAAAAATATTACAAATGTATTCTTTCATATCTTCCATGTTTTGAATGGTAGTCATCGAATGGAAAATTTGCTCTGAGATTTCACTTTCTAATTCTGATGCAACTTCATAGATACTATCAAAATGAGAGTAGAAAGTTCCTCTTGTAATATCCGCTCGTTTCGTAAGTTCCGTAACGGTGATAGAATGAATTTCTTTTTTCTCTTCAATGAGTTCGGCAAAAGTTTTTTTAATCAGTTCGATTGTTTTTTTCGAAGAACGATTGGTTCCTTGTAATTTCATAATCTCACTTCCGGGAATTATCATAACATATTTTAACAAAAAAATAAACATTGTCTAAATTTATACAATGTACTCTTATTTGTCGTGTCTTTTTTCTATAGATTCTCGTAAAATAAATTAGATTTTTGTTTGAAAGGAAGAGGCTTATGAAAAAAATAACTGATTTTATTGTCGAGAAAAGAGGGTATGTATTTTCTTTCTTTGTCTTGCTTTGTCTTTTCTGTGCCTTTTTATCGAGTAAAGTGAATATCAATCGTGACATTATGAAGTATTTACCTGAGACTTCAGAGACACATATAGGAAAGGATTTGATGGATCAAGAATTTCCAAGTGATAGTAGTACTTTAAATGTCATGTTTCATGAGTTAACGGATACAGAAAAAACAGAGATTATGAGTCATTTAGAAGAAATAGAACATGTGACAGTAGAGTATGATACTACTGAAGATTACAACAAAGACGGATATACATTATTTACACTCACCATTGATGAACCAAAGGACTCTTCTGTATCGAAAAGTGTTTTTGAAGAAGTCAGTCAAACTTATAAAGAATATGATATTGCGATGAGTGGCGATGTTTATGAAGAATACAAAGTGGTTTTACCCACTTGGATTGTCGCTTTAGCCATTTTCTGCGCATTAATCATTCTCATTTTACTATGTGATTCTTATTTAGAACCAATTCTATTTTTAATTGCTATTTTAATGGCTGTGTTATTAAATAAAGGAACGAATATTTTCTTTCCATCGATTTCTAGTATTACCAATTCTATCGTAGCGATTTTACAACTTGCTCTTTCCATGGACTATTCGATTATGCTTATGAACCGTTATAAAGAAGAAAAGGAAAAAACAAGTGATAAAGTAACCGCGATGAAAAATGCTTTAAAAGATTCCTTTTTAACGATTTCCAGTAGTTCTATTACAACGATTGTTGGTTTACTTGCTTTAGTCTTCATGAGTTTTACCATTGGAAAAGATTTAGGACTCGTTCTTGCTAAAGGTGTTTTGTTTAGTTTAATTGCCATTTTTACATGTCTTCCCTTTTTACTTCTTACTTTTGATACATGGATTACTAAAACTAAGAAAAAAAGTCCTGTCTTTCATTTAGAAAAGTTAGGGGCTTTTGCCTATCGTCATCGTGTGATTGGAGTCTGTTTATTTCTTCTTATTTTTGTGGGTAGTTTTCTTTTAAAAGGAAATTTACAGATTTTATATACAGATTCAGATACCAATGCAGTGGAACAAGTTTTTCCAGTCAACAACCAAATTGCACTTCTTTATTCTAATGATTTAGAAAATGAAATGAGTGCTTATTGTAATTTTTTAGAAGAAAATGAAAGAATTCAAGATGTGTTATGCTATGGATCCATGTTAAATCATCCTTACACAGTCCTTGTTATGCAAGATAAACTAAAAGAATTAGATGATAAAATTGTGGAAGAATATCTTTTAAAAATTGTTTATTATCACTATTATAATAAGGAGGAACAAAACAAAATACCTGTAGAAGATTTTATTCAATTTATTAAAGAGAGAGTTTATTCTAATGAATCCATGGATTCTCATGTGACACCAGCCATGAAAGCAAATATTGATCGACTAGAGGCACTTATTACTCAAAATACGAAGTTACGTTCCGTAAATGAGATAGCAAACATGTTTGAATTAAATGGAGAAACAGTAAAAGATTTATTCACTTTATATCATTCGAAACAAACTTTACCAAAAGTGACATTACAAGAGTTCTTGTCTTATGCAAAAGATTACTCGAAAGAGCTTGAACCACTAACAAAATATTTAGATAAAACATTACTTACAGAAAAAAAGGCAGAACAAGAACTATCAAAAAATTTAGGAATAGATGAGAGTAGCATGCATTCTTTATATCTTTATTATTTGACTCAAACAGAACGAGAAGAAAAAATTCTTTTACCAGATTTTATGACGTTTTTAACCGATAATATTTTAACAAATGAAAATTATGCTTCCTCTTTAAGTGAAGAGGAAAAACAGAATATCATTCTCTTAAAAGAATATTCGGAAGTGGAAAAAATACAGAAACCTATCAAAGAAGATGAAATGGCTTTATACTTGCATCAAAATAAAGAAGAAATTCATCAGGCTTATCTAGGTTACTTTTTAAGTCATGACCATGGAAAAGCCTATTCTTGGAAAGAAATTTATATGGGAGTGCAAACTTTAGAGCAAGCAGGGTATGTTGATGACTCAACATTTACAGAATGGAAGAACTTATTTGAAGCTCATCCAGAACTTCTTCAAGATGAAACAAAATATCAAGCTAGGGAAATACAAAGTTTCTTACAAAGAGATGGAAATGACGTACTTACTTTATACACTTTGATGGAAGAAGCAAGTGGGGAATCGAAGAATTGGACTGTATCTCCTTATGAACTTGTGAGTTACTTGAATGAAGTGAGTCCAAATGAAATGCTTCAAAAAGTTTATTTCATGATGTCTAGTACTCTTTCTAAAACTTCTTATTCTTATCAAGAGATAGCGAACATTTTTCAAATGGATGAAGGAATGACTAAAAACATTTATGCTCTTTATTTGTTAAATGAGGGAAGTGTTAAAACTTCACTTAAAGAGTTTTTAAACTTTTTATCCACTAACCTTGATGGGGAAACATTAAAAAATGAGATGAACGAAACTCAAAAGTCATCGATTCGTTTATTAAATGAAGTTGTGAATGGTGTTTTAGAAAATAAAAGTTATACAGTAAGTGAGCTCTCAAATCTTTTTTCTGTGCCTGTATCCCAAATGAAGGCTTTGGTATCTAAATATGATATTGATGTAAGAAAAACGAGTGTCCAAATTTCTTATCAGAACTTTGTAACATTTTTATTAAATGATGTGGATTCAAGTGAGATTACAAATGAAAAAAGACAAAAATTAAATATTGTGAAAAGCCTTATAAATGATGCAAAGACAAAAACCGCTTACACGAAAGATGAACTTTATGAGAAAGTTTCTGTATTATCTCAAGATGTGACAAAAGATTTTATTGACTTACTCTACATTTATTATGGAAGTGATAAAACTTATAATGAATCTTATACACTTACCTTAGAGGAATTTGTTCGTTACTTAAATGAAGAAATTTTAGCAGACTCTCGTTTCAAAGATTTTATAAATGAGGAAAGAAAACAAGATATCTTAGATTCTAAAGATACCATTCAAGATGCAAGAGACCTTTTAGTTGGAGATAAATACTCAAGAGTTGTTTTAAATACTCATTATCCATTAGAAACAACAGAAACTTTTGATTGGATAAAACAACTAAAGACGGATTGGAAGGACAAAGAAGTTTATGTGATTGGCGACTCTTCTATGGCTTATGAAATGAATGAAAGCTTTCCAGCTGAATTAAACTTTATCACGATTTTAACCATTTTATTTATTTTTGTGGTTGTTCTATTTACATTTAAAAAATTCTTTTTACCAATTCTACTTGTTTTATTAATTCAAACTGCGGTTTATATGACAATGGGAATTTTATCATTCAGTGGAAGTGTGTACTTTATTTCCTTACTCATTGTCCAAAGTATTTTGATGGGTGCGACCATTGACTATGCGATTCTTTATTCTTCCTATTATTTAGAAGCAAGAAAGGAGTATTCTGTCAAAGACTCTCTTATCGAAGCATATCAAAAATCAATTCACACCATTCTTACAAGTTCTTCGATACTCACGCTTGTCACTTTAGTTGTTGGTTTTATTGGCTCTGCAGTGACTTCTAAAATTTGTATTACTATATCCGAAGGAACAATATGCTCTACGATTCTTACGGTTTTACTACTTCCAGAGCTACTCGCATTCTTCGATAAATGGATGCATAAGAAAAGTAAAAGTGTCAAATCTTAAAAAATATATTTCTAGGAAATCACGTATTTTGTCGAAAAAAGTCTTTTTTAATTCATAAAATATGATAAAATAGTTTTATGAGGATAAGGTGGTTATGATGAGTAAAGAATTGCTTATCATTCTAGGAATTTTATATTATGTGATAACGATTGCAAGTATCATTGGTGTTTTAGTATTGTTAAATCATAAAAATAAAAAGAATTATCGAAAAGAAATTGATGAATTAGAAAGAGATAAAAATTTAGTGGTATCAGCGAATTTAATTGCTGAATTAAATAAAGTGGAGCCTCTTGTACAAGATAGTGATATGAAAGATTCTTTAAAAGTATGGCAAGATAAGTTTAAATCCATTAAAGAAGTAGATGTTCCAAAAGTGACTGATGAACTTTTAGAAGCAGAAGACTTATATGCTGGACAAAACTATAAAGAATTAAAAGAAAAACTATCGGCAATAGAACTTGAGCTTTACTATGTCAAAACGAAAGCCAATTATTTACTTGATGAAATTAAAGAGATTACATTAAGTGAAGAAAAGAATCGGGATACCATTACGAAGTTAAAAGCAAATTACAGAGAGATTTTGCAAAAATATCAAAGTAAGAAAACAGAATACACTTTAGTAAGTGGACCTTTAGAACTTCAATTTGAAAACGTTGATAAACTATTTGGAACTTTTGAAACTTTAATGGAGAAGAAGTCATATCAAGAAGTGAGTAAGATTGTGAAAGCCATTGATGATTTAATAGGCAATTTAAAACTCGTGATTGAAGAAGCTCCAACCATTATTATGTTAGGAAAAAATGTCATTCCTAAAAGAATCGCTGACATCACCGCGATTTCTAAGAAAATGGAAGGGGAAGGATACAACTTAGATTATCTAAATATTCCTTATAATGTTACCGAGTCTAGTAAAAAGATTACCGAGATTTTCCAACGATTAAATGTTTTAAATATTGAAGACTCCATCTTTGAACTCAAAACGATGTTAGATTATTTTGATTCTATTTATAATGATTTTGATAAAGAAAAAATTGCCCGTAAGATTTATGGAGATTATACAAGAAGTATTTTAATTAAGATTACAAAACTTACAAAAATCAACAATGCTTTATTAAAGAAACTGAAAGATATCAAATATAGTTATGACTTAAATGATGAAGATGTGGAAGTCGTTTTCCAAATTAAAGAAGAACTTGCTAGTGAACATGGGGAATATGATGACATTGTGGAAGATGGAAGAACAAAGAAAAATTCTTATTCTCATTTAGGAAAAGAAATGGAACTTTTGAATATTAAAGTGGGAAGAACAGAAGAAAAATTAGATGTCGCTTTAAGAACACTTGGCAGTTTAAAAGAAGATGAGATTAGAGCAAGAGAACAACTTACTGAAATGAAAGATATTTTAGGAAAAGCTAAAATGGGAATTAAGTCTTTCAAATTACCAGTCGTTCCTGAGCATTACTTTGTGGAACTTGGTGAAGCTACGGAAGCCATTCAAAATATGGTTGCTGAACTAGAGAAAACACCAATTTCAATTAAGGTATTAAATACAAGAGTGGATACGGCAAGAGACTTAGTTTTAAAAGTTTATAATACAACCAAAGAAATTGTAAAAACCGCCAAAATGGCTGAGACAGCAATTGTTTATGGAAATCGTTATAGACCAGTCAATAAAGAAGTGGATATTGGACTATCTAAAGCAGAAGTGTCTTTTTATCATGGCGATTTTAAAAATTCTTTAGAACAAGCCATTCATGCGATTAATGTGATTGAACCAGGTATCTATAAAAAATTATTGGATGAGTATCAGGGAGCTTAACATGAAGAAGAAGTTGATGATTGATTTAGATGAAACCATATGTTCTCCCAGTTATTTAGAAGAAGTAAATAAATTCATGGGAACGAATTATCAGTATGAAGATATCGAAACCTATTTTGTAGAAGATATCATTCCTGAAGAGAAACGTGAAAAGTTTTTAGATTATTTTTATCAAAATGTTAATGTTTATGAACATGCTAAGGCCTTGCCTGATGCCATCTCCGTCATTCAAGAATTAAATGAAGTGTATGATATCTATATTGTTTCAGCTTTTGTTGATAAAAGAAGAATAGATGAAAGTAGCATCATGGCAAAATATAAATATGAATGGATTAGAAAGAACTTACCTTTTATTGACCCTAAGAAAATCATTTTAACAGGAAGTAAAGATTTGATTATGTGTGATATTAAAATTGATGATAAGTTTGGAAATTTAAAAGGTTATGGAGAAACAAAACTCTTATTAGACCATCTACATAATCGTGAGTTTACAAGAGAAGAACTCGAAGAACGTGGTGTAAGAAGAGTTGTCAGTTGGTTACAAATTCGTGATATATTGTTAGGAGGGAATCAAAATGATTTATCTTGATTACAGTGCAACAACACCAGTGAATTATGATGTTTTGGAGTCTTATATTAGAAGTACAAGAGATTTTTCAGGAAATCCAAATTCCATTCATAGTTTAGGTGTGAAGTCCAAAGCTTTAGTTCACAGTGCAATAAAACAAATTAGTGATACCTTTAATGTCTTAGAAAGTGAAATTACTTTTACGAGTGGAGCGACGATGTCCAATAATCTAGCACTTATTGGAACCAGTTTAGCCAATATGCGAATGGGAAATCACATTATAGTATCGAAACTAGAGCATCCTTCTATTTATGAAATTTGTAAATATCTAGAAAGTATTGGTTTTGAGATTAGTTATGTTGATAATAAAGAAGATGGTTTAATTGATTTTGAAGATTTAAAAAAGAAAATGAGACCAGATACGATTCTAGTAAGCATCTGTGCTGTCAATAGTGAAACTGGAATAAGACAACCTTTAAAAATGATTCGGCAAGTGATTAAAAAAGAAAATAATCAAACTTTCTTTCACAGTGATATGACGCAGGCTTTAGGAAAAGTTCCTGTGAATTTTCATGATGTGGATTTAGCAAGTGTTTCAGCTCATAAAATCTATGGACCAAAAGGGATTGGTTTATTATATAAAAATAGTCGTGTGCCATTAACACCTTTATTATATGGAAGTGGACATACCAACACATTAAATCCTGGAACACCACCAGTACCGTTAATTGTAGCATTCGCGAAAGCGATTCGTCTTGCAACAACAGATTTAGATAAAAGAGAAAATTTTATCAAAAGATTAAATGATAAAGTTGTAGAAGATTTAAAAAAATATGATGGAGTTTTAATTAATCACTCTAATATTTGTATTCCGCATATTTTAAATATTTCTTTAATGGATATGAAAGCTGAAACGTTCTTGCATGCCTTAGAAGAACATGAAGTTTATGTAAGTACGAATACGGCATGTGCAAGTGGAGAGATATCAACTTCGGTTATGGCAATGTATAATGATTTAAAAAGAGCTTCTAGTACATTAAGAATTAGTTTTTCTCATTTAACAACAACAGATGAAATAAATAAATTTTTACTTTATTTTAAAATGGTATATGAAAAATTAAGTTTCATGAAAAAAAATGAAGAATAATACACCACAAAACGCAAAAAAATATAAAAAAGTATTGACTTGTGGGGGGGGGGGTATATGTTATATGATGAACTTATGATAGAAAGTAGGTTCATTTTTATATGGAAAGAAAGAAAACAAGTTTATTTATTTTAGGATTAAGTATATTATTATTAAGTGTAGTAGGAGTGACTTATGCGTTCTGGGAACTTAGACTTTCTCAAATGGATAATGATACGCTTGCATCTAGTTGTTTTAAAGTCACTTTAACAGATGAGAAAAATCCTATTTCATTACAAAAAGCATTTCCGATTTCAGATGAAGAAGGAGAAGAATTAACTCCATACGAATTTACCATTACCAATATATGTCCTACTTCTTTAACCTATCAAGTAAATCTGGAAACATTACAATTAGAAGAAGAACAAAAACTTTTACCAGAAAAATATCTAAAAGTTCAACTTGACGATAGAACGCCATTAGTGTTAAGTGATTATGAAAGCGTCAAAGAAACATTAGAAAATGCAACTAAGTCTCATAGATTAACAACAGGAATATTAGATGGGCAAAATCAAAGTGTAACTTACCATTTAAGATTATGGTTAGATGAGGAAACACCACCCATCGAAGAAGTTATGAATGCTTACTTTAAAAGTAAGATTACAGTCGTAGCAACATATAAAACAACAGAGCAATTAGAAAATAATATTATATTAAGTGCTAACTCAAATACAGCAGAATATAATGAAAAAAGTGAGAGTATCACTTTAAAAGCAGTTAGTGAAAAGTATAAATTAATAGAATATAAAATAAGTCAAATGCAAGAAACTCAAAATTGGAAACCAATTAGTGATAAAAATACAACATTTGAAATTACAGAAGATTTTACAAAATTAGGAAAATATTATTTTTCGGTAAAAGATGAAATGGGAAATATAAAAGAAAAAGAATTTGAAGTGACAAAGATTGATACAGTAGGACCAGATATTAAATATGAACAAAAAGACAATCATACATCAGTAGAATTAACAATAACCCTAAAAGATTCTCAAAGTGGCTTAGTAAAATATCAAATCACCAAAGAAGATTTAACACCAATTATGTTGTTATCAGAAAGTACCCCAGCTCCACCAAGTGAATGGGAAAGTGTAGAGAAAACTCAAAATGATTATATAGTAAATCAAACAATAGAAGATAATGGAATATATTATATATTTGCTCAAGATGCTTTGGGACACACAAGTTCAATGAAATATAGTACAGATATTATTGATAAAAAACCACCAACAATTACTCTTACAAATGATTTAACTGCTTGGGGAGAAAGTGATAAAATCCATATCAATTTAAGTGATGAAAAAGCAGGATTATTTGGATATCAAGTGATGACAGAAGCAAAAGACCCAGAAACATGGATAACAATAGACGGCAATCCAAAAAGTTATAATGCAGATTACCCAGTAACAGAAAATGGAACTTATTATGTTTATGCCAAAGATGCATATAACAATGTAACTCACAGTTCTATTCAAATATCTTATATAGATGTAACTCCACCAACAGTCGATTTACAATTAAGTTCCAATGGAAACACAATCCTAGCAGATGCAAGTAAAAGTGCAGATCAAGAGACAAGAATTCAATCATATGAATATAAAATAGATGAAGGAAACTGGGAAAATGGAGAAAATAGTCATAAATTTTCAGTTATACCATGTGAGAATTACACCATCACTGTAAAAGTAACAGATGAATCTGGAAATGCAAATGAAACATCCAAAACAATCTTGGTATCTCCAATTAAAAATGTTCCTATTGTAACAGAAGGAAATGGCTTATATATGGTAGAACATTCAGATATTAGCATAGAATTTTGGAAAAAGAATGAATGCCGTTATGCAGGAGATAACTACACAGACAGTAGTACAGATTATGTTCATAATTATTTAACATTTAACAATGAATTATGGAGAATTATAGGACTTGTGAATGTCCAAACATCAACTGGAACCACTGAAAAAAGGTTCAAAATAATTAGCAATGATAGTATAGGAAATCGGCAATGGGATTCTGATTCCTCTCACACTGACTGGACTGATTCAGATTTGATGCGGTATTTAAATGAAACGTATTATTCAACTTTAAGTGATACAAACATGATAGACGAAGAAATTATTTGGGACACAGGTGCTATCATGGGTTATGGATATGATAATACTCCTACCTTTTATAAATGGGAGAGAAGCAACATTATACCCAACAAAGCTTCGACTTCTTATTGGACTAGAGAAAATACCAAGGATGCGAATGGTGAATTAGACCAAAATTTATTCCATAGCATTGCCGTCATGTATCCAAGTGACTATGGTTATGCGGCAGGGGGAGCAGTTAGAGATTCTTGCTTAGAAACTGATTTAAGTGATTATAATACGAGTTGTGAGGAACATGATTGGCTATATTCGACTGATATCTCTGATAATGTGTGGATGTTGTCGGTTTCATATTTCTTCTCGGGGAATGCATATGTTTTTCAAATGACCAATACTGGATTTGTTCATTGTTCCTACCCCAGTTATAAAGGATATGGCCCAAATCATTCCAATGCGATTCGACCTACCTTATATTTGAAACAAAATGTTCAAATAAAAGATAATGGTAAAGATGGAAGTTATGAAAACCCATATGAGTTAGAATTAGTGGAATGAAAGATGAATATGATGCGAAAAAGCCCGTTACTACTCAGCCATAAATCCAGAAAAAAAGAGTAAATTAGTTTAAAAAAGAAAACTTTATGAAAATTAGAGATAAAAAGATCATAAAGTTTTTTTTCGCATAAATTAAAAAAACAAAAAAGAATTTTTTCTAAAGATATAGAAATCTTTATTCTAAGACTTGACAAGTTACTAAAGTATATTATTATAATGTTATAAATTACGATTTGCTACTAAGACACTTATGGTTAATGCAAGAAACATCAGAGAAGAAAAGAAAGCAAATTGCAAGAGGAGATGATGACTTAATGACGATAGCAACAAGTCCAATTGATTTAAGACAAGACAAAGAGTTACGTAAAATCTACAATTGGGAAGAGAATCTTAAAAATGTTTTTTATGGAGAAGGACTTGACGCTGGACGTAGGGAGATAGCTAAGAATATGTTAGAAGAAATTCATGAGCTAGGAATAGAAAAAATTTCTAGAATTACAGGTTTATCCGTAGAGACAATTGAAGAGTTAAAAGAAAAATAGTAAAAAAATATAGATGAGTAAAGAACAATTTCTTTACTTTTTCTTTACACTTTTATGTAGCGTATGCAAAATGTAAAGAAGAATGATAAAAATAATCAAAAACGTAAACAGAATGTAAAATTTTTAACTTTTTTGAAGAAATTTGCATAAAAAAAAAGGAAATTGGCACTTTTTCTTGAATATATATATAGGAGGATATTTTTATGAAGTCGATTGTACAACGAGATTTTAGAGATTGTGGAGTAACATGTCTTCTCTATATTATAGAGTTTTATCATGGATATGTGCCTATTGAAAAATTAAAAGAAGATACTTATACTGATCAGAATGGAACGACTGCTTATCATTTAGTGGAAACGTTAAAGAAATATCAATTTGATTCTTTTGGCGAAAAAAGTGATATGAATCATTTAAAAGAAATTCCGCTTCCAGCCATTCTTCATTTTGTATTACCAAATGGAATGCAGCACTTTGTTGTTTTAACTAAAATTAGTGAAAAAAGTGTAACGATTATGGATCCGTCTTCTGGAAAAAGAGAAGTTTTAAAGAAAGAATTACAAACCATATGGGATGGCATAGTTTTAGTGGCCATTCCAAGAACTTATATTCCTAGAATTCCAAAAGAGAAAAGTGTTTTAAAACATGTGATGGAGATTGTTAAAAGAGAAAAGAAAAATATTTTTGTCATTGTTTTCTTAAGTCTTATGATTTCTGTTCTTTCGATTCTTTCGAGTTTTTATTTAAAAATTGGAATGGAATATACTCCTTTGTTTTCGAATCAACAGTTTTGGCTTTTTGTTGGAATCTTTTTAGGATTTACAATTCTCAAATGTATTTTTACTTATGGAAAAGGAAAAATGGAATTGAAACTAAATCGAAATGTAGAAGTAACTTATCTTTATTCATTTGTTTCTCATTTATTAAAACTTCCCATGCCAAAATTTCAAAGCTTTCATGAAGGAGATATCATTACAAGAATTGAAGAAGCAAAAAATGTAAAAGACTTATTTATTCAGATTTGTATAACATTTTTTCTTGAAGGAATTCTTGGTATTTCTTCGTTAGTTCTTTTGTTTTTCTTAGATTATCATCTCACTCTGGTTGTCGTTCTTGGTATGTTTCTTTACTGTGTCATTAGTTCTCTTACTTCAAGGTATTACTATAAAATTATAAAACATTTAATGGAAAATAATACTAAATGGAATGAATTTATTATGGAAAAAATCAAACTTTATCCGAGTATGAAAAACTTAAATTTAACAGAATACTCGATTCAAACCATGGAAGAACGTCTTTGTGAAACCGTGATTTTAAATACGAAAGAAAAAAGTCATGCTTTTGTGATTGATTTTATCAGGGAAAACTTTTTAGAAATCTTGTTCTTTCTTTTAATGACATATGGAATGATTTTAGTGAAAGATAACATTTTAACTATTTATGATTTTCTTTTATTTCAAAGTTTATATTTGTATTTTATAAATCCTTTAAAAGAACTTACAGATTTATTGCCAAGATTTTACTATATGAAAGGGATTCTTTCAAAATTAAGTGAAACGATGGAACTTAAGGAAGAAGAAGTGAAGACTACATCAGTGATTCCTGTTCCAAGTATTGAAGGAAAACATATTAGTTATTCTTATAATGATGTCAAAGAAAGTATTGTTGATTTTAGTTTTAAAGTGAAAGCGAAAGAACATGTCTTCTTAGATGGACCGAGTGGATGTGGAAAAAGTACTTTGTGTAAAATTTTGCATCGAGAACTTACGGATTATATGGGAAAAATTACTTTTTTAGAAAAAGATTTAGAAGATTATACTTTGTCTGAGATTCGTTCTTCCGTCATTTACTTAAGTCAAAACGAGTCTTTTGTCGCGGGAACTATTGAAGATAATATTTTAATGGGTAGTGAAAAAGGTAAACATTTTGATGAGGTTTGTCGGGCTTGTGAGATTGAATCGATTGTAAGTAAAAAGCCTCTTCGTTATGCATCATTCATTAATGATTCTTCCTTGTCTGGTGGAGAAAGACAAAGAATATTACTTGCTCGGGCTCTAATGAAAGAGGGAAGTGTTTATTTACTCGATGAAGTTTTAAGTGAAGTGGAAGATTCGATGGAAGTGAAGATTATTGGGGGAATTCGAAAATTGTTAAAGGGGAAAACCGTTATTTATATTAGTCATAAAGATCATAGTGATTTATTTGAAAGGAAGATTACATTTGCAAACAAAAAATCCACAGTATAACATATATGCCTTGTTACATCAAAAAACAAAGTTAAAATTTTTAATTTTTTTCTTACTTTTATTTCTTTTTTGTATTAGTCTTTTGTTCTTCTACAAAATTGAAGAAACAATTCCTTTGCAAGGTTTATATGAATGTAAGAAGAATGATTGTACTTTAAAAGTTTTGATGCCATATTCTCATGCAAAAAATTTAAAAGAAAGTAATGAATTATGGATCAAATCAAAAAAATATTCTTTGAAAGTCAAAGAATTTGGAAGTATAGAAGTGATCCAAAATGTCGCTTATGAAACCGTTTCTTTAGAAATTCCTAAACTTGAGTTTTACGATAAAGAAACGATTGATGTTACTTTAATTGAAGATAAGAAAAGCCTTATGGAAATTCTTATCAAAACCTTGAAAGGAGGTGAAGACCCATGATGGAAAAAGAGGAACTCTTAGCCACTTATGGTGGTGGAGTAAGCTGGCTCGTAATTGGTGGAGTGATCGCAGGCGTCATTTCATTTCTTGGTGGTTTCTTAGATGGAATCACAAGACCACTCAAATGCAACAAATAGAAAGGAATGGAAAATATGAAATTAAACTCTCAGGAACTTCTTCAAATTGAGGGAGGCGCATCCATCACAGCAAGTATGGTAAATGCAATTGTTGATGGATTTCAAAAAATTTTTGAACTTGGTCGTGCTTTTGGGTCTGCCATAAGTCGCTTTGTGAAAAAAAATTTTTGCTAAAAAAACTAGAATTTTTCTAGTTTTTTCTTGTATATTATTGTGATGTGTGTTACAATGATACCAGGAGAACGGCAGTTTCAAGATTCATTATTATCACAAATCCAATCTGCAGATACTTTATAACGCTTGCAAATGGAATAAAGAAATGCAGTCAGTATTGTCGTTTTCCCACTTTCATAAGATGATATTGTTGATTGAGATGTGTTTAAAAGTTTGGCTAATTCTGATTGAGTAATTTTCTTCTGTTCTCTTAGAATTTTTAAATGTTTCCCAATCCATATTGGATCTAATTCTCTTTTTTCTGTGATTTTGGATCGATCATTAGATAATCCTAAAGCAAAATCGAGGCTGATCATCGTTTCATTACATAAAGTAATGAGATGTTTTAAAGGAATTACTTTTTCTCCAGTTTCCCATCTTGAGACAGTTGATTTTGTTAAGTTTAGCTTTTTAGCAAGTTGTCTCCCAGAAAGATCTAGCATTTCTCTTACAAAACGAATCCTTTCAAAATTCATACTATCACCTAGTAGTAATTTTCTCATTTTGATGTATTTTATTCGGCTTTCGTCCCATAAATACGATATAGAATGACAAACAAAAAAACTTGTGATAAAATGAATGAAGAACAAGAAGGTGATGGAAATGGGAAAGAAAATCGTATCTGTTTTTTTATCTATTATCATATTAAGTGCTAGTATTTTTTTAACTATTTCTTTTCTTTTAAAGTGGAATTTACGAGAAAGCGAAATTGTATCTAATATTGAAAATAATGATTTATCTTTTTTGCTACAGGATCGTTACGGGAAAGAACCTGTTTTTATTGAGGAAATGCGAGAATTCTTAGAATTTTTATCTATTCCTTCTGATACAATTGATTCTGTGTTAAACAGTAAAGCGACCAAGAACTTTATTGGTAAATATACTTATGATGTTTTAAACTATATCATTTATCAAGAAGATAAAGCAAGTATTACAAAAGATGATTTGATTCAATTGGCCACTGATAATTTTTATGTGATTGATGCCAAATTACAAGAGAATCATAAATCTTTTTCAGAGAAAGATAAACAAAAGATTGTGAATTTTATTCATGAGTATGCAGGAGAAGTCATGAATTTTTTCCCGACTGCGAATGTATTCTTAAAAAAGATGGAAGAAGGAAATATTATTGTATATCAAAATATTACTTTAAAAGATGTGACAGGTTTGTTAAAAATGTTTATGAGTACAACTTATATTTGTGTTGCTTTAAGCGTTCTCCTTATAAGTGCGTTTTGTTTGGTATGTCTTCATTTTCATTCTAAAAAATATATTCTTTATTTAAAAAATACTATTTTAGTTTATATTTTCCTTTTTGTTTTTGTTGAAATTATGATTGGAACTATTGGAAAAGACTTTTTAATGAATCAATGGGAGAGCGCTAATACATTTATTAATTATTTCATGAATGCGTTAAGCAAAAATATATGGTTTTTACTTATTCTCGCGACAATCTTTTTAATTATACTAACAGTAATTCAGAAAGTGGAGCAAAAAAACAATAATAGATCATAATGCATTTAAATTTGATTGATTTTTTATTTTTTTTGTGATACTGTAATTCTCGGGTGAAAAAGATGTTATATAAAATGAAATTGTGTAGACCCAAAAATTTGGAAGAAGCACGGGAAAACGATAATTATTATCATTGCTGTCATGGAATTTTTCAACAAGATGCGATAGAAGTTGTCGACAATCTTATTGTGAATGAAAAATTTTTTCATAAAAAATATGTAACTGAAATTGTTACTGGTATGAAACTTCCATTACTTCGAATGAATGTTCTTTTGATGGATCGTAAATATTCTTATACTTTAGAAGGAATGCAAGATGCTTCATTATTTCTCTTCTATATTTGTCAAAATAAATTAAATATTTCTGAAAATAGTATTTTTTCTAGAGAAGAAGTGACTGAAAGAACAATTACGGAATATAAAGATCAACACTTTGGAAAGTCTTGGGAAGAAACGCTTCAAGAATATCAAGATTTATCTCAAGAAAATTTAATTTTATCTAAGAAAATGAATTAATATCTTTGTTCACTTTATAACCTATACATGAAAAAATAGTCTAGATTCATGTCGATCACATAGATAGTTGACGTTTATCAACTATCTCATTTTTTAATACAGAAAAAAAGAGTAAATTAGTTTAAAAAAGAAAACTTTATGAAAATTAAAGATAAAAAAGATCATAAAGTTTTTTTTCGCATAAATTAAGGCATGCAAAAAATCAAAATTATAAAAATATCACCCACACTAGTTTTCAAAGGTCAAATTTAGTAGTATAATCTAATCATCAAATCTTAATTGAAAGTTTAAATCTAAACTTTCTAGATTTGTGATTTTGGAAGAAATAAGCGTGTGGGTGATATCTTTGCTTATTTCTTTTTTCTTCACATATCTTTTTATGGATTTAACAACCAAAGAACCCAATTCTAGTAATTGTCTAATGGTATGAGCAATTTGTATAAATAGATAATGAATCTTTAATGCATTTTCAAATCTGCTACATAAATGACTTATTTTATAAGTTCCATTCTTTTGCTCATTAAAACCTTCGTTTTCAATTTTCCAACGACGTCTACCCATCTTAACAATCTCTTCAATGTTATAAGTATCTACGGATAAATCAGTAATATAATTGAAAACGGTTGTTTTATCTTCTTTTACTTCTATGTATCGAAGAGCATTAATCTTATTATCTTTAAATAAAATATTAGAAGATAAAAAATAATTTTCTTTAGAAACTTCATTTTCATAATTGATGTTATCTTCAAATTCTTCATAAATATTTTTTAATCGATCTTTCTTAAGATTAAAAATATAATGCCAGTTATTATCTTGGCAAAGATTAATCATAGGAGTAGTTGCATATAAGGCATCTCCTGTAATAATAAACTTTAATTTAGGATAATTCTTTTTGATTCTAGGTGCCATTCTTTTAAAAGCCTTTGTTTCACAATCTTGTTTATCTTTTTCATTATTGAAATTGTTATTTTCAATCCATTCCGAATCAATACTAATAAGCATGTTGCCGAATACTACTTTGGCTTCTAAAACATATTTATAATATTTTGTTTTCCCATCTCTTGTTCTCGTTAAACAATTGCCATTTAAGTTATAGTCTAAAGCAGTAAGACCTGTAGCATCTACAATTAATTGAATACAACCATTATAACGAAATCGATCAAACATTTTACTTCTAAGTAAAGCTTTAAACATATATTTTCTAATATCATCAATCTCATTATAATCTAATTGTTCTATCACATCCTGTATTGTTTGCCAATCAGGTATTTCTTTTAATTCTTGATTACAAATTTTAGATAAATTTTCAATTGCTTCTTCTGTATGAAATTCATCATTAATGCCTGTCATAGTTGTAATACCACATAGTAAAGCAAACAATTTAGTCATAATAATTGTTCTCATTTTATAAGTAACATAACTTTTGTGTCTTTTATCCGTAAGTTTAGAAAATAAAGACATTAAATCAGGAAAATATTTTTTGATAATTTTTCTTAATTCATTTAATAAGTTTTTATCTTTTAATAATTCTCTTTGTTGTTCTCTACTTAAGCCAGGAGATTTAGTAAATTTTTTTCCAAACTTGATTCTTATTGTTTTATCCTTATATTTCTTTTGCAATTGTCTTTCTTTTATTTTTCTTTCTCTTCTTCCTAAATTTTGACTTTCTTCTATTTCTTTTTTTAACTCTTCACACATACTCTTAGAAAACCTACCTTCTTATGGTAGTATTATATCAAATTTGCTTTGCGAAGAAATTTTTTTCAAATTTACTCTTTTTTGCTGTTTTAATAGAAAGAGTTTGACATGGGTAAGAACTTTTGTTAAAATGAATTTGTTGATTGATGATGTTGCCTTACAACCAACGGAAATCAAATCGTTTATGCGCGTTAAGCAAAATAAAGATAGAATGCGTTCTATGAATTAGGGTGGTACCACGGATTTGATTCGTCCCTAGACATAGAATTTTTTTATTTATTATGGGAGGAAAATTACATATGACAGTATATGAAGATTTACAGTGGAGAGGACTTGTGAAAGACATTACTTCTCCAGAACTTATTGAGAAGTTAAATAAAGGAGGACTTACTTTTTATATTGGAACAGACCCCACGGCAGATTCTATGCATATTGGGCATTATTCTTCATTTTTGATTTGTAAGAGATTAGCCAAAGCTGGGCATCGTCCATTACTTTTGATTGGTGGTGCGACAGGAAGAATTGGGGATCCTAAACCAAGTGCCGAAAGAGAAATGAAATCTGTTGAAGAAATTGAAAAAAATGTGGAAGGATTATCTCGTCAAGCAAAAGATATTTTTGGATTTGAAATTGTGAATAACTGGGATTGGAGTAAAGAAATTAATTTTATTGATTTTTTAAGAGATTATGGAAAATACTTTAATGTGAATTATATGTTAGATAAAGATATTATAAGAAGAAGATTAGAAACAGGAATTACTTATACCGAATTTTCTTATATGATTATGCAAGCCCTAGATTTTCTTCATTTATATGAAACGGAAGGTTGTACTTTACAAGTTGCGGGAAGTGACCAATGGGGAAATATTACAGCAGGTGTTGACTTAGTCAAAAAGAAAACTGGGGAAGAAGTCTACGGACTTGTCATGCCTCTTGTCTTAGATAAAGATGGAAATAAATTTGGGAAAAGCGAAGGAAATGCTTTATGGCTTGATAAAAATAAAACATCTTCTTATGAATTATATCAATATTTAATTAATACCGATGATGAACTTGTGATTGATTATTTAAAGAAATTAACTTTCTTATCGAAAGAAGAAATCGAAGATATTGAAAAAATTCAAAAAGAATCACCTGAACAAAGACTTGCTCAAAAAACACTTGCAAAAGAAATCATTACCGATTTACATGGAGAGCAAGAATACCTTCATGCTGAAGAAGTATCAAATAGTTTGTTTACAGGGAATGTGAAAAATTTAACCGAAGAAGAAATTGAGACTGTTTTTAAAGGAGTTCCTCAGGTAGAATATGAAAGTGCTCCGTTAATTGATTTTTTAGTCAATCATAACATTGCCTCTTCCAAACGAGAAGCAAGAGAGTTCCTTGGTGGTCGTGCCATCAGTGTGAATGGAGAAATTGTCCAAGATGAAAATATGGTTTTAAAGAGCAAAAAATATAATATCATTCGCCGTGGAAAAAAGAAGTATTATTTAGTTGTCAAAACAAAATAATGCTTTTTTTTGTTAAATCTTTGTAGAATAAGCATTTCTTAAATTGACAAGCATAAAATTTGCTCGTATACTGTAATTAGGATAGGGGCGACGAATAAAATGCGTAAAAAATATCGAGTATCATTAATGTTTATTATTTGTGGAATGGTTTTATGTGTCTTTATCTTGTTACAATATCAAGCATATTTAGGAAGACAAGAAGATTCTTTAGGCTATACCTATGTCAATGATGATTTATCAGTGAATTATCTATCTGGGAAAAGTTATCAGTTAGGTAAAAATATATTAGAGTTTTCAATTACCAATCAGTCTAGTGATCCCATGTTTTATTATGTTCATTTAACAAATATTTCTGGAAGTACCGATGGAGTGACTTACAAAGTAACCTCAACAAATGAAGATTTTGAAACAATTGAAAGTAATTTATCACGAACTGTGATTGTGAGTCGTTATGAGTTAAAACCAATGGAAACACATCGTTATTATCTAAGTGTGAATAATCCTCTTAATTCTGATTTAAAATTTGAGATTGAAACAGATATTGATGAAATGGATGAGACATTTGCAAGTACGATTTTGGCTAGTCAAGAAACGACCGAAGATGCTAGTGCCATAGGTTTAATTGAAAAATTAGAACAATATGGAACGATGTATTACTTTCATGGAAATGTAGAAAATAACTATGTATCATTCGCAGGGCTTCTATGGCGAATTGTTAAAATTAATGAAGATAAAACTGTCAAATTAGTGTTAAATAATACTTCGGAAGAATTAGTGAAGATGAAAGAAGAAAACAATGAAACTCCTTATGCTTTTAATGACTCCCTTGTGAAAGAGTATTTAAATACTTGGTATGAAAATTACTTAGGAAGTGTGGACTCGCAAATTGTAAGTACTTTGTATTGTTATGATGATAGTATGTTAACAGATGAAAATAATCGTATTGAATATTTATCAAATATCCGAATCTTTGATGAGAAAATGCCAACAAATGCTTGTGGAGGAACAACGTTATCCGAAAAAGTGGCCTTACTTACTGCCGATGAAGTGATGTTTGCTGGAGGAGATACAATAGAAAACAAAGATTACTATTTGTATAAAGATTCCCTTCAGGCATCTTGGTGGACCATGACTCCAAATAAAAAAGAAAACAATAACATCTCTTATATTGCGGTTTCACCTGATGGATCTTTAACAAGAGACATTTCAGAATCAAGTGGTTTGTTTGTAAGACCTGTCATTACATTAGCCAAGAAAGTAAAGGTTACAGGACTTGGAACGATGGATAATCCTTATGTGATTGAAAGTAAATAATCTGTTAAATTTGTGTATATTGCTTTGTAAAGTAGTCAATTTCCTTGACTATTTTTTTTAGTTTTTGGTAAACTATAGGTAGCAGGTGATTAGAATGTTAAATTTTTTAGTTGATATATGGAGTTTAGTTACCAGTCTCTCCTTGGTTGATTATATCTTATATTTTGCTGTCATTACTTTAATTATGCTTATTGTATCTTTAATCTATGTAATGAGAGAAGAAGAGTTTGAAAAGTTAGAAGAACAAGAATTAGAAGAGTCACAAGATATTGTGAAAGAACCAGTGAACGATGAACTTGATTTACAAAGTATTGTAAATACCATTGATGAAAATCCAGAACCTTTGGCTGATATGACAACCTATGAAGAAGAACAAGAAAAAAGAGCGATTATTAGTTATGATGAATTAATCAAATCAAGTCAAAATGTGATTAACTATGATAAAGAAATGATGGTAGATGATTTAATTCCTGTGAAAAAAATATCCATACAACCATCTGAAAAATTACCAGTAGAACTCATTCCAAAAGAACCTAAGGTAGAAGTGGAAATGGAAAGTGAGCAACCGGTAAGTCTGTTTACTTATGAAAAAGAAGAAGAATTTTTAAAAACTTTACAAAAGTTAAATGAATTACTGAATGATGGGGCTTTATAGCTCTTTTCTTTTACATAAAATTTTTGTATAATAAGGAAACGAGGTGAGGGGTATGACCTTTTATATTTATACTCTTGGTTGTAAAGTAAATACTTATGAATCAGAAATGATGCAAGAAAAACTTTTGAAACATGGATATGTTTATGATAAAGAAAGTCCAGATATTATTATTGTCAATACTTGTACGGTGACGAATGTAGCTGACCATAAATCAAAAGAGATGGTCGAACGTTTTCGTAATCGTCATAAGGGTGCTATTCTCGTTGTATGTGGGTGTTCTTCAGAAAATCAAAATACTCTTTATCAAACAATGGGAATCGATATTTTACTAGGGAATAAAGATAAAAGTCAAATTGTAGAACTTATAGAAGATTATCAAAAAAATCATCAACCAATTACTATTTTTAATGAAACGAGGGAACTTCCTTTTGAAGATATGGAAGTTTATAAGTTTACAACTCATACTAGAGCTTTTGTGAAAATTCAAGATGGATGTAATAATTTCTGTAGTTATTGTATTATTCCTTTTGTAAGAGGAGTACCAAGAAGTAAAGACTTTCATGTAGCTTTAAAAGAAATGGAAAGTCTTGTGAACAATGGTCATCAAGAAATTGTTTTAACAGGGATTCATACGGGGTCTTATGGACTTGGAACTCCTTATGATTTAACCGATTTAATTCATGAAGCAAGTAAATTAGAAAATTTAAAACGAATTCGTATTTCTTCGATTGAAGTGACTGAACTCAATGAAAAATTTATGGAAGAACTTCGTCATAATCCAAAGATTTGTAATCATTTTCATATTCCTTTACAAGCAGGCAGTGATGAAGTTTTAAAGAAAATGAATCGTAAATATGATTTAAAATATTTTGAAGATAAATTAAAAGAAATTCGGGAGATTCGTCCGGATGTTTCCATTACAACCGATATTATAGTAGGTCATCCTTATGAGACCGATGAGTTATTTGAAGAAACAGTAGAAAATTCGAAAAAGTTTGCTTTTAGTAAGATTCATGTTTTTCCATTTTCGAAACGAGATGGAACGGTGTCTGCCAAAGCTCCAGAAGAAGTTCAAGTAAGTGACACAGAGAAAAAAAGACGTTCTCATGTTTTATGCGAGTTATCCGAAGAACTAGAAGTATCTTATGCTAAAAAATTTATTGGTCAAGATTTAGAAGTGTTGATTGAAAAAAGTGGGGAAGTCAGTACAGGCCTTACAAGCAACTATTTAAGAGTTTCTGTAAAAGAAGAAATTCCAAATAATACGATGGTAAAAGTGCATATTACTGAGAATGATGGGAAACAGTTAAAAGGTGAGGTTCTAGAAAAGATGAGTTTAGGATAGATTTTTTGGAAGAAGTTTGATACAATATCTTTAGAGATAAAATAGGGTGATGGAAATGTTTCAAAATGCGACAAATAAATCATTAGAATGGCTTGATAATGGAGTAACAAAAGGGATTATTTCCGTTAATTTGAATCATGATTTTAAAATTCCTACGAAAAGACCTGCTGAAAGAAATCAGGGAAGAGAAGTTGTATCTATTGGAAGAGTAAATTATGCTCTTTTGGACCAATATATCATGAAATGTTTAAATGATTACTATAGTAAAATTAATGAAGATAAAAAAGCAGAAGTTCGGAATGCAAGAATAGAGGAATATAATACCCTTTATCAGTTATGGGCAAGAGTAAACGAAGCCAAGATGAGAGGAGACGTGAATATTAGTACCTATTATGATGATATTGTCTACCGACTTTACTTATTAGGTTATCACAGTTGATAATCTTTTTTCTTTTGTGATACAATAAAGTAGGTGTTGTAAAATGCAAACAATTGAAGGTAAAATTCGTAACAAAATCTATGCAAGTGAATCTGGTTTTTTTGTGGGTGTTTTTAAAGTGAAAGATGCCAAAGAAAGTGAATTAGAAGATTTAATTCATAAAACGATTACCATTACAGGGTTAATTGCCGATGCAAATGAAGAAGACACTTATATATTACATGGCGAATATGGTAAAAATGAACGTTACGGATATCAATTTAAGTTTCAAAGTTATGAAAAAAAGATGCCTGAAGGAAAAGATGCAATCATAGAGTTTTTATCCAGTCCTTTAATTAAAGGGTGCGGGTATAAGACAGCGAAAGCAATTGTTGATACTTTAGGGGAAGATGCTTTAAAATTAATTAAAGAAAACAAAAATAATTTATTTACCGTTCCTAACATGACAGAGAAGAAAGCAACGAATATTTATTTAAGTGTTCTTTCATATTCTCAAGTGGATGATACCTTAATTACATTAAAAAATTTAGGATTTAGCATGGCAGAAGCTACAAAACTCGTGAAAATTTATCAAGATAAAACTTTAGTAATCATTGAAGAAAATATTTATAAAATGAAGGACTATGTTCCTTTTAGTAAACTGGATAAAATCTTTTTAAGTAAGCATGATTCCTATGATAAAGTAAGAATAAGGGAATGCATGAAAGAAGCGATGGAAGTCATTAGTTCCACAAGTGGAGATATTTATTATGATAAAGATACTTTATTAAGTGCCTTAAAAACTCAATTTCAGATTTGTTTAGAAGAAAGTGCTTTAGTTGATACTTTAAAAGAATTAGAAGAAGTAGGTGATGTGGTTTTAAATGGGGATCAGATTTACTTAACAAAATACTATGAGATGGAAGTGGATATCGCGCATATTCTTAAGAAAATGATGGGACATCCTACAAAAGAATTAAAAAATTTAAGTGATAAAATGGACGACCTACAAGAATTTTTGGGAGTGAATTATAATGTAGACCAAGTAAGAGCGATTGAAACATCTTTAAAAAATCCAGTTTCAATTATTTCCGGAGGACCAGGAACAGGAAAAACAACGATAGTAAATGCGATTACAAAGCTTTATATTGATATTTATAAATTATCACCGATTGATACGTTAAATTCTATTGCCTTAATTGCCCCGACAGGAAGGGCCGCGAAGAAACTTGCGATGAGTACGAATTTACCTTCGATGACCATTCACCGTTATTTAAAGTGGAATAAAGAAACCAATGATTTTGGGGTGAATGAATACAATAAAAATCATCATAAACTTATTATTGTCGATGAAACAAGTATGATTGATACGCATTTATTTTCTTCTTTATTAAAAGGAATTGATGATACAGCTCAAGTGATATTAGTCGGAGATACATTCCAACTTCCTAGTGTGGGAGCAGGGCTCATATTGAATGATTTAGTAAATTCTAAACTTTTTCCTTATACATCTTTAGAAACTATCTATCGCCAAAGTGAAAATTCTTATATTCCAATATTAGCCAAAGAAATTAAAGAACAAAAATTAAGTGATGCTTATTTAGAAAAAAAAGACGATTATAATTTCTTAAATTGTAGTAGTCGAAACTTAAAGAAAATGCTTAAAGAAGTTGTGGAAAGAAGTGTAGAAAAAGGACTTAAAGTGGAAGAAATTCAAGTTCTTGCTCCAATGTATAAGGGAGAAAATGGAATTGATAATCTAAATATTTTATTACAAGAAATTTTTAATCCGAAAAGTGAAGATAAAAAAGAAGTTGCTTACTTCGATACTATCTATCGTGAAAAAGATAAAGTGTTACAACTCGTGAATAACCCAGATGCCAATGTTTATAACGGTGATATTGGGTATATTGAATCCATTAAAGAAGTCATTTTACCTAAAAAACATACAGAGATTGTCATTGATTTTGATGGAAATAAAGTCATTTATCAAACATCTGATTTAGCAAGTATTAAACATGCTTATGCAATTACCATTCATAAAAGTCAAGGAAGTGAATTTCCAATTGTGATTCTTCCACTTACTAAAAATTATAATATGATGCTATATAATAAGCTTATTTATACAGGAGTATCCAGAGCCAAGAAATGTTTAATTTTAATTGGGGAGAAAGAAGCTTTCTTAATGTCTATTTATAATAATTATTCAAATGATCGAAAAACAAGTTTATTAAACCGTTTGCAAGAGATTTGGTAAGGATTGGAAAGATAAAGAGAGTAGTTTTGAACATACTATAAATGAGGTGAAAAGAATGAAAAATATGATGATTGGCCTTGGAATTGGTATGGCAGGAGGTATGGGGGTTGCAGCTTATATGATGATGAATCCAAATACCAAGAGAAATGCAAATAAAATGCTCAATAAAGCAATGGATAATGCAAACATGGCTTTAGATGATATGAAAAATAAAATGAAATAAGAAAGAGAAAAGGGAATTAAGTGTTTAATTCTTTTTTCTAGTTAGGAGTACTATGGAACGACTTATACATCCTTTTGAACCGTGGTTTCAAAAAGATTCAAAAATTTTATTATTAGGGACCTTTCCCAGTGTAATGTCAAGAAAGTGTAATTACTACTATGCACATCCCAAAAACCGTTTTTGGAAAATTATGGAAATTTTGTTTGAAGAGAAAATAGAGAGACCAAAAGAATTTTGTTTCAAACATCATATTGCTTTATGGGATACGGTGGAATCTTGTACCATTTCTTCTTCCAAAGATGCAAGTATTAAAGATGTGGTTCCGATGGATTTATCAGTAATCTTAAATCATAGTGAAGTCAAATATATTTTTACTGAAGGAAAGAAAGCCCATGAAATTTATCAAAAATATCTTTATCCCATTTATCATATAGAAGATATTGTTCTTCCTAGTACTTCGCCTGCCAATGCCACTTATTCTTTAGAACATTTAGTGGAAGAGTATAAAATTATCAAAAAGTATTTGGAATAGAAGTATTTCACGTGCAGAAAATACTTTTTAAGGTATTGTAGATTTGTCAAACAAAAGTGACAAAGTCACGACAATCCAACGATAGATTATTTTAACTTGTTAAAATAATCA